>CAMBCW010000023.1 GCA_945864925.1 uncultured Clostridia bacterium | reverse complement strand
TTTAAAGTTCGAAAAACCGCACCCAGCGGGGCGAAAAGACTTTTTCGACACGCTGAGGCGGCTCCTGAACAGGAGCCGCCTCTTTGGTGCTGTGCGCTTTATTTATAAATTTCACACTTCATAAACTCGGGCTGAAAAGACAGCGTCTCGCCGACTCTGGCGATGCGCTTGTGGAAGTCCATGTTCTCGGACACCACCAGCACCGGCTTGGTGAAGTCCAGGGCAAACAGACCGATGAAGCTCTTGGCATCCACGATGATGCTGCCGTCCTCGGAGTGGAGACCCACGCCGTCCGGGCAGCGGTTGGCCAGCGCCTGCAGCTTCTGCAGCTCTTCAATGTTATGGAAGCGTTTCTTGGTGATCATAGAAAAGACTCCTTTCGAAGTGTTCGATACTCTTGTATCGATATTTTTATCTTGATTTCTTTTTACAGCCCCAGAATACTCCCGATTGTTTGATTTGTCAATATAGCAATTTCATTTTTGTGCAATATAACAACAAAAATTCTCCGGCTCGCAAAAGGCGGGCCGGAGAATGGAGGCAATTTCAGAGAAAAACACGGTCACACATACTGCTGGGTCAGCACATCGATGACGCCGCGGGTGGTGAGGCGGAGCTTGGGGATCACAGGCAGGGCCATGAAGCTCAGGGTCATGAAGGGGTCGATGCCCCGGTTGACGCCCTGGGAGAAGGCCACGTCCTTGGCGTGCTCCAGCTTCTCGTTGACCTGGGTCAGGGGGGCGTCGGACATGATGCCGGCGATTTCCATGACCACCTCGGCTGTGACCTGGCCGTCGTCGGCCACCACCATGCCGCCCCGGTTCTCCACCAGACGGTTGCAGGCGAAGGCCATATCCCGGGAGTTGGTGCCCACCACGATGATGTTGTGGCTGTCATGGGAGATGGAGGTGGCCACGGCGCCCCGCTTGAGGCCGTAGCCCTGGAGGTAGCCGATGCCGATGTGGTGGGTGTTCTTGTGGCGCTCCACCACGGCGATTTTCAGGATGTCCTTGTCCAGGTCCACCTGGGCGGCGTAGCCGTTGTCGGTGGTGACGATCTCGCCGTCCACCAGGCCGATGACGCCCCGGGGCCGGGGATCCCGGAAGTCCTCCAGGGTCAGGGGCGCCACATGGAAGGTGTTGTGGGCGCGCTCCACCAGGTAGGGCTCGATGACCGGCTCGGCAAAGGGGGCCACCTGGCCGTCGTAGCACAGTTTGCCCTTTTTGAACACCAGCTCCACCTGGAAGTGGTCAAAGTCGTCAATGACGGCGAAATCCGCCAGATAGCCCGGGGCGATGGCGCCGCGGTTGTTCAGCTGATAGTACCGGGCGGCGTTGTGGGTGGCCACCTTCACGGTCAGGATGGGGTCGGCGCCGTTGGCGATGGCCCGCTTGCAGATATAGTCGATGTGGCCCTTTTCCAGCAGGTCATTGGGGTGCTTGTCGTCGGCGCAGAACATGCACCGGTCGGCATACTTGGGGGTCAGCAGGGGCATGAGGGCGTCCAGGTTCTGGGCGGCGGTGCCCTCGCGGATCATGATGTACTGGCCCCGCTGGATTTTTTCGATGGCGTCCTCGGCGCTGTAGCACTCGTGGTCGGAGTAGACGCCGGCGGCCACATAGGCGTCCAGATCCTTGCCCTTGAGATCGGGGGCGTGGCCGTCGATCTTCTTGTGGTGAGCCTGAGCGGCCACGATTTTCTCCAGCACCTGGGAATCCGACGCGATGACGCCCACGAAGTTCATCATCTCCGCCAGGCCCTGGACCCGGGGGTGGTCGTAGAAGGAGTCGATGGCCCGGTAGTCCAGGACGGCGCCGGATTCGTCCATGGGGGTGGCCGGCACGCAGGAAGGCAGCATGAAGCGCACGTCGATGGGCAGGCCCTCCGTGGCCTGGAGCATATAGTCGATGCCGTCGGTGCCCATGACGTTGGCGATCTCATGGGGGTCGGTGATGACGGTGGTGGTGCCGTGGGGCAGCAGGGCCTTGGTCAGCTCCTTGGGGGAGACCAGGGCGCTCTCCAGATGGATGTGGCTGTCCACAAAGCCCGGCAGGACAATCTTGCCGGTCATGTCGTATTCCACCTTGCCGGAATAGTCGCCCATGCCCACGATCAGCCCCTCGGCCACGGCGATATCGCCCTGGCTGAGCTCGTTGGCAAAGACGTTGAGATAGCTGGCGTTTTTCAGCACCAGATCCGCCGGCTTGCGCCCGGCGGCCACGTCCACGATGTGCTGCTTTTTGATCAGCTTCCGGTTGATTTTACTTGCGTAGCTCTCATAGGTTGCTGCCATGGGAAATCCCTCCTGTTGTGATATTAGACAGATGATACCACGTTTGCGGCCGATTTGCCAGAGAAATTTCACAAGAAATCTTCGTTAGGTTTCACAAACTTCATCCGACAACGCCGCCCCCGATGGTCGCCCGGCCGCGCACACGCTTGCCGCGGCAGCCCATGAAGGGCGCGACGACAGCGAACATGGGAGGTCACGCGCAGACCTTGATCGGGGAATGCTGCCGAAAAAATGGGTCTGTCTCACATCAGTGAGACAGACCCATCAGGATCGGGGAATTATAGTTCGAAATACCGCTTGGCGTTGTAGAAGCTGACGCCCTCCACGATCCGCTTCAGGGCGGCGTCGTGGTTGGGATATTCGCCGGCCTCCACCCAGCCGCCGATCAGGTTGCACAGGATCCGGCGGAAATAGTCGTGGCGGGGATAGCTCAGGAAGCTGCGGGAGTCCGTGAGCATGCCGATGAAGTTGCCCAGCAGGCCCAGGTTGGCCAGGGAGCGCAGCTGCTCCTCCATGCCGGACTTGTGGTCGTTGAACCACCAGGCGGAGCCATGCTGGATTTTGCCGGGGATGGAGCTGTCCTGGAAGCAGCCGGCCAGGGTGTCCAGCTGGGCGTTGTCCGCCGGGTTCAGGGAGTACAGGACGGTCTTGGGGCACTGGCCCGCCTCATCCAGCTCCGACAGCAGCCGGGCAATATTGCCGCCGCAGGTGTTCTGGGCAATGGCGTCCACGCCGGTGTCGGGGCCCTGGAGCCTGAAAATCCGCTGGTTGTTGTTGCGCATGCAGGAATAGTGCAGCTGCATAACGACGCCCAGCCGGTGGTAGGCCTTGCCCAGGTGCAGCAGCAGGGTGGTCTGGTAGCCGTCGATCTCCGCCGTGGTCAGGGGCTCGCCCCGCAGCGCCTTGCGGTAGGCTTCGTCGGCCTCCTCCAGGGTGCAGGCGGTGAAGGGCACATAGTCCAGGCCGTGGTCGCTGGCCCGGCAGCCGTGGGCCCGGAAGAATTCCGCCCGGGCGTCCAGGGCGTCCAGCACGTCCTGGATGGTCTCCAGACGGTCCTTACCCACACAGGCGGCCAGCTGCGCCATATAGGCGGCGAAGCCCGGCTTGTGGAGGTTCACAGCCCGGTCCGGCCGGAAGGAGGGGGCCACCACCGTGGTCATGGTGGGGTCGGCGGCCAGCTTTTCGTGCCACTCCAGGCTGTCGATGGGGTCGTCGGTGGTGCCGATGAAGGCCACGTTGGCCTTGCGGATGAGGCCCCGGGCGGTCAGGTCCGGATCCTCCCGCAGCATGCGGCTGCAGTGGTCCCAGATGCGGCGGGCGCTCTCGGTGGTCAGGGGCTCCTGCACGCCGAAGAACTGCTGCAGCTCCAGGTGGCACCAGTGGTACATGGGGTTGCCAATGGCCAGCTCCAGGGCCTCGGCAAATTTCTCAAACCGCTGGAAGGGGTCGGCGTTGCCGGTGACGTATCGCTCCTCCACGCCGTTGGAGCGCATGAGCCGCCATTTGTAGTGGTCCCCGGCGAAGGAGCCATCGGGATTCTGTCCGCCCAGCCAGACTTCGGTCAGGTTGTCAAAGCGCCGGTCCTCCCAGATCTCCCGGGGGTTCAGATGGCAGTGGTAGTCGGCCAGGGGCAGGCCGGCGGCGTAATCGTGGTACAGGTGGCGGGCTGTTTCAGTCTCCAGGAGGAAATCCTGGTTCATAAATTCCTTCATAGTGGAACTCCTTCCAGTTTTGAATGTGTAGGTGCGCCCCCTCGTGCCCCCTCCCCAGGGGGCTGTCAGGCCGCAGGCCTGACTGGGGGTTGTGCCGACAAGCAATTTTACCGCACAAACGATACAACAGCAAGCTTGCAACAACCCCCCTCCTCACTCCGTTCAGCACCCCCCCTGTAAAGGGGGACGAGGGGTGCGGCGTGGTTATCTCTGAATCCGGCCGGAGCCGTCGCCGCCGGCCAGCTTTTCCACTTCGGCCACGGTGACCATGTTGTAGTCGCCCTCGATGGAGTGCTTCAGGGCCGAAGCCGCCACGGCGAACTCCACCGCCGCCTGGGTGTCCTTGCCGGACAGGAGGCTGTAGATCAGGCCGCCGCCGAAGCTGTCGCCGCCGCCGACCCGGTCGATGATGTGCAGGTCGTATTTCTTGGAGAAGCAGTATTCGTCCTGGGCCACGTTGTAGAGCATGGCGCTCCAGCCGTTGTCAAAGGCGGAGTGGCTCTCCCGCAGGGTGATGGCTACCATTTCAAAGCCGAACCGGTCGGCCAGCTGGCGGGCGACGGACTTGTAGCCCTCGCGGTTCAGCTTGCCGCCGTAGATGTCCGTGGCCTCAGCCTCGATGCCGAACACGTCCTTGGCGTCCTCCTCGTTGGAGATGCACACGTCCACATACTGGCACAGCTTGGTCATGGCCTCCCGGGCCTGGGCGCGGGTCCAGAGCTTGCCGCGGTAATTCAGGTCGCAGGAGATCTTCACGCCCCGGGCCTTGGCGGCCTTGCAGGCGTCCTCGCAGGCCTGGACCATGTTGGGGCCCAGGGCCGGGGTGATGCCGGTGAAGTGGAACCAGTCCACGCCCTCAAAGATGGCGTCCCAGTTGAACTCGGCGGGGTCGGCCTCCTGGATGGCGGAGTGGGCCCGGTCGTAGATGCAGACGCTGCCCCGCTGGGAGGCGCCCTTCTCGTTGAAGTAGATGCCCACCCGGTCGCCGCCGCGGACGATCTTGGAGGTGTCCACGCCGTAGCGCCGCAGGGAGTTGACGGCGGCCTGGCCGATGGCGTGGGCGGGGAGCTTGGTCACATAGGCGGCGTCCATGCCGTAGTTGGCCAGGGAGACAGCCACGTTGGCCTCGCCGCCGCCGAAGGTGAATTCCACATGGTCGCACTGGACAAAGCGCTCGTAGTTGTAGGGCTGCAGGCGGAGCATCAGCTCACCGAAGGTGACAATTTTAGCCATGGTTTCTGGCCTCCTTCACAATTTCCACAGATTTTTTGCACAGGTCGGTGATCTCGTCCCACTTCTGGTTGTCGATCAGGTCCGCCGTGACCATGTAGCTGCCGCCGCAGGCCGCGATGACGGGGCTGGACAGGTACTCGCCCAGGTTCTTCAGGGACACGCCGCCGGTGGGCATGACCTTGAACATGGGGAAGGGGGCGGACATGGCCTTGATCTTGCTGAGGCCGCCGGACTGCTCCGCGGGGAAGAACTTCAAAACCTCCAGGCCGAGCTTATAGGCGGTGTGATAGTCCGTGGGGGTGGTGCAGCCGGGGAAGATGGTGACGTGCTTCTCCTGGCAGTAGCGCACCAGCTCCGGGTCCAGGCCGGGGGTGACGATAAACTGGGCGCCTGCGGCCAGGGCCTCGTCGATCTGGGCCGTGGTCAGGACGGTGCCCGCGCCCACGATCATGTCCGGCATGGCCTCCGTCATGAGGCGGATGGCGTCGGCGGCGCCGGCCGCCCGGAAGGTGACCTCCGCCACCGGCACGCCGCCGGCGCACAGGGCCTTGGCCAGGGGGACTGCATCCCGCTGGGGATGGTTCAGCTTGATCACCGGCACCACGCCGATTTGGGAAATGGCTTTCTGCAGTTCGTTCATACCAGCATTCCTCCATGTGGTTGTTCTATTCCTTTGTGATTCCATTATACAACTTGTATACTAGAATTCAAGATGGCGAAAAGCATAAAATATTGTCCTCTTTTTTGTCCGTTTTTTCAGGAACCCCCCAACCTGCCCCGGAGCGGTTGGAAATGCAGGATAAAAAGGGAACGCGCCTGCGGGCGGCGCCGCGGCAGGACAAAAAAACCGGCAGCTCGGGAGCTGCCGGTTTTTGTTCTGTCTGATTTGTTCCGGGGCGATTACCGCGTCTGCTTGGCGGCCTTTCTGGCGGCCTTCTTGGCTTCCCACTGCGTTACGCACAGGGAGCAGGAGATGTCGCCGGTGACGTTGAGGCAGGTACGGCCCATGTCGAAGAGCCGGTCCACAGCCACGATGAGGCCGATGTAGGCCACGGGCACGCCGATGGCTTCCAGAACCATGGCCAGCATGATCATGCCAGCGCCGGAGACGCCGGCGGTGCCGATGGAGGCCAGGGTGGCGGTGACGACCACCAGGACCATGTTGCCCAGGGTCAGGTTCATGCCGGCGCAGGAGGCCAGGAACACCGTGGCCACGCACTGGTAGATGGCGGTGCCGTCCATGTTGATGGTGGCGCCCAGGGGCAGGACGAAGGAGGCCACGTCCTTGTCGGCGCCCATTTCCGTGGCGCACTTCTCAGAGACGGGCAGGGTAGCGGCGGAGGAGGTGGAGGTGAAGGCGAAGATCATGGCGGGGGAGGCCTTCTTGAAGAAGGTCAGGGGGCTGACCTTGCCGAAGCTCTTGGCGGCCACAGAGTAGACGCAGACCGCGTGAACGATGTAGGCGATGTAGGCGCACAGCAGGACCAGGGCCAGGGATCCGAGAATTTCAGCGCCCTGGGTTGCCACGACCCAGGCCATGTAGGTGAACACGCCGATGGGGGCCAGGCTGATGACGAAGGCCATGAGCTTTTCAATGACGGAGTAGAAGGAGGCGACGATGTCCCGGCACAGGCGGGCCTTTTCGCCGGCAGCCAGGATGGAGCCGCCGAAGAACAGGGCGATGACGATGACCTGGAGCATGTTGGCGGTGGAGAAGGAGGTCCACAGGTTGGTGGGGAAGATGCCCACCAGGGTGCTCATGAAGCCGCCGTACTCCTTGGCTTCATACTCGGCGCCGGAGGCGTCCAGAACGGGGAACAGGTTGGCGGCCTTGAAGATGTTGGCGAACACCAGGCCGATGACGCAGGCGATGGCGGTGGTGCACAGGAAGTAGACCACCGTCTTGATGCCGACGGAGCCGACTTTCTTCATATCCTCCATGGAGATGATGCCCTGAATCATGGACAGCAGCACCACGGGCACGACGATGAACTTCAGCAGGTTGACGAAGATGTCGCCGAAGGGCTTGAGATATTTTGCGGTAAAATCTCCCCCGCCGGCGAAGAAGCAGATCAGGCCAACGACGATACCAAGGATCAGTGCGATCAGGATTTGTACGGGAAGGCTCAGTTTTTTCTTCATGCGTGTCACCTCATAATCATAATTTCTCAACTCTCTCATCCCCGCTGCAGTTAAGCATCTGCAAAGAGGAAGTAGACATATTATACCAACAGTTTTTGGAAAAGTAAAGTCGAATTGTGCAAACTGATGCAATTTTGAAAAAACTGTGAATAAAATGCTTAAGTTCCGAAAAGAAATCGCAAATATTTGGAGAGGTTGACAAAAATGAAGCGTCCGCTGGGCGAACGCTTCATTTTTTACTGTGGAAGGGCCGGCTCTTTGATCTGGTAGCCGCAGAACCGGATGGCGGCCCGGGCCAGCTCCGTGGTGGCATCTACCATGGGCTGCCGCAGGCCCAGCAGCTGCACTGCCAGAGGTATTTCCGTGCATCCCAGGACGAAGTAGTCCGCGCCCCGGGCGGTCAGACCGGCCAGGACGCCCTCCAGATCGGCCCGGTAGGTCTCCGGAGCTGCGTCGGCCTTGACGCCCTCGTAGATCACCCGCGTGAGGGCGCCTTGTTCCCCGTCGTCGGGAACCAGGCAGGGCACATTCCGGGCCGCCAGGGCCTGCTGGTACAGGCCTGTGGCCAAAGTGCCCCGGGTGGCCAGAATGGCGGCGGTTTTGCCGCCGAAGCGCCGGGCGCAGGCCTCTGCGGCGGCTTCCAGCATGTTGAGGAAGGGCACCCGGGTCATGGCCTGGAGCTGCGGGAGGAAATAGTGGGCCGTGTTGCAGGGCATGATGATGCAGTCGGCGCCGCAGGCCTCCAGCTTCCGCAGGGAGTCGGCCATGGCCGGCACCGGATCGGGGCCGCCGGACAAAATGGCGGCGGTGCGGTCGGGGATGGAGGCGTTGTCGTCGATGTAGATACGGATGTGTTCGTTGTCGCAGCCGGCCTTGGTCATGGTGACGATCTTGCGGAACAGGTCCGCCGTAGCCAGGGGCCCCATGCCCCCGAGGATTCCGATGGATTTACCGGTCATCGTATCACTGCCTTTAATTTTTGTGTTTCCCGTGTCCGGGAAGGTGGGAAGAAATGCTGAATGCAAAATGCGGAATGCTGAATTGGGAGCCTGCACGGCGGCCAAGGGTCTGGCCGCCCTACGGGTTTCAAATCTGTCCGCGCAGCGGACACCTTCAGGATTCTATGCCCAGAACTCCGGGAAGATCAGTTCGCTGAGCACTTTGACGGTCAGGAGGATCAGCACCGCCAACACCGTGGGCTTGACGATTTTGCTGCCGTTTTTGATGGCCAGACCGGCGCCCAGATAGTGGCCCAGGATGGAGGCCACGGCGGCGATGAGGCCGATGCCCCAGAACACATAGCCGGCCCGCCAGGCGGTGAAGAGACTGCCCAGATTGGACGACAGGTTCACCACTTTCACGCCGCCGGCGGCGGTGCGGGTGTCCAGCTTGGCGAAGCGGATGAAAATCAGCATCAGGAAGGTGCCGGTGCCGGGACCGTAGTAGCCGTCATAGGCGCCGATGACCAGGGAGGCGGCCCAGACGATGGCGGCCTGCCTGGGGAAGGAGATGTCCTCCGGCTCGTCGGGCCAGGCCCGGGACCGCAGGGTCAGAAACGCCACCACCGGCAGCACGGCCAGCAGCAGGTACTTCAACACCACGTCCGGAGTGTGGTGCTGCAGCCAGGTGCCGCCCATGGAGCCCAGGAGGGCCAGGACGATGGACGGCGCCGCCAGGGCCCAGTTCACATAGCCGTTTTTGATGAACCGGCCCGTGGAGAAGGCTGTGCCGATGCAGCTGGAGAGCTTGTTGGTGCCCAGGGCGAAGTAGGTGGGCAGGCCGTGGAAGGCCAGCAGGTAGGTGGGGACGGAGATGATGCCGCCGCCGCCGGCGATGGCGTCCATGAACGACGCCAGGAACACGCCGCAGCACACCAGCAGGACAATCCAAAGGGCGAAGCCGTCCACGGTCAGATCGGTAAAGATGTTCATGTGGTTTCCTCCAGCATCTGGGAAATGGCGGCGGCCGCGCCGTCGTGGTCATTGTCCGGGGCGATTCGGAGGGCGGCGGCTTTGGCCTCATCGCTGCCGTTGCCCATGGCCACGGCCAGGCCGGCGCAGCGCAGCATGGCCACGTCGTTGCCGCCGTCGCCGATGGCCATGACCTGGTTGGCGGTCAGGCCCAGGCGGCGGGCCAGCTCCGTGAGGCCCACGCCCTTGTCCACCCCCGGCGGCATCAGCTCCAGGTCGAGTTTATGGCTTTCCGACATGTAATACGGCGTGCCGGACAGACGGCGGATGGCCTCAGCCTTGTCCGCCGGGTTTGCAAAAAACATGTGCAGCTTGTTGGTGGGGCCTTCGAAGTCCCGCAGGTAGGCGGCGAAGTCCGGCTCGGCCCCGTGGCACTGCTGCATGGCCCGGGCCAGTTCGGGGCTGCAGAACCGCTCCGCGTGGGCCAGGACGCCGGCGTCGTTGTGGATCAGGCCGTCCCGGTCGTCGAAAATCTGCAGCATCACATCCAGATCCGCCACCTGGGCGCACAGCTGCCGCAGCTCCTGCGCCGTCAGACTCCGGCGGAACAGGGTTTCGCCGGTTTTCACGTCCACCACCTGGGTGCCGCTGCAGGTGACGGCGTAGCGGATCATGGGGAGCCGGGCCAGAAGCTCCCGGCATTCGGAGACCATCCGTCCCGTACCCAGGACGATGTGGATGCCCCGGCCTGCTGCCCGCTGCAGGGCGTCCAGGGTGGGACCGGTCAGTTCGTTTTTGCTGTTGAGCAGGGTGCCGTCGATGTCGAGGGCAATCAGTTGAATAGCCATGGTGTGTTTCTTCCTTTATCGGTTTGAATCGTAATCCGGCAGCTTGACACCCTCCGCTTCGCTGGTGCGCAGCAACTCATGGCTCCCCTACAATAGGGGAGCTGTCAGCGAAGCTGACTGAGGGGTGTCAAGCTGCCGATTTTCACATGCAACTGCGGAGATGCTTGATGGTTTGACACCCCTCCGGCCCTGCGGGCCACCTCCCCTATTGTAGGGGAGGCATTTTGGTGCGCAGCAGTTCATGGCCCGAAGCCCACACTGTAGGGCGCGACGACCCGGCGCGCCGTTTGACAGTCGGGAAGGGAATGCAGCTGCCTGCAAGCGGCACGCCTGGTGGTCGTGCCCTACACGTTTATCGTGGTGCATTCAGATTGCGAGGCCCCTACAAAATTCAAATCGTCCGCGCAGCGGACACCTCAATTTTTTATGTTTCATTCAGCATTTTACCTGCGGCGTGTGTTTGATGCGGTTCCAGTCAAAGACCGCCGCCAGCTCTGCCGCAGAGGCCGGTTCGGGTCGGTCCAGAAGTCCCGCCAGCCAGGCCAGACGGCCCAGAAGCTGCTGGGGAGTGTGGGTCTGCCGCAGGACGCCCAGGTCCAGATCCCGGTCCCGCTTGCTCAGCCGCCGGCCGTCGGGGGCCGTCAGCAGGGGAACATGGTAAAATTCCGGCGGCTCCAGGCCCAGCAGGTCGTAGAGATACAGCTGCCGGGGGGTGGAATCCAGCAGATCCATGCCCCGGACCACCTGGGTCACACCCCCGGCGGCGTCGTCCACCACCACAGCCAGCTGGTAGGCGTAGACCCCGTCAGCCCGGCGGATGATGAAGTCCCCGCAGTCCCGGGTCAGATTTTGGGAAACAGGCCCCTGAAGCCCGTCGCGGAAGCCGTATTCCCGGTCAGGAACCCGGAGCCGCCAGGCGGGGGCCTTGGTTTTCTCCGCCCGCTGGGCATCGGTCAGCTGCCGGCAGGTGCCGGGGTAGATCAGCCGCCCGTCGGCGGCATGGGGAGCCGAGGCGCTGTGGAGCTGGTCCCGGGTGCAGTAGCAGGGGTAGACCAGTCCCAGGGCCGAGAGCCGGTCAAAGGCCCCGGCATAGGCGGCGGTGCGGCGGCTTTGGGGCGTCTGCTCCCGGTCCCAGTCCAGGCCCAGCCAGCGCAGGTCGTCCTTGAGGGTCTCGGCGTAGGCTGGGCGGCAGCGGTCGGGGTCCAGATCCTCGATCCGCAGGACCATCTCGCCCCCCTGGCTGCGCACCGACAGCCAGGCCAGCAGGGCGGAAAACACGTTGCCCAGGTGCATTCTTCCCGATGGACTGGGTGCAAAACGGCCGGTCATGGAAAGCCTCCTTCCGGAATGGAGTCAGGACACCGCCGTCACTTCGCCGGTGATGCCGTTGACGTCAAAGCTGCCGGTGTCGGTCTCCAGCCGCCACACGGGGGTCAAGTGGACGGCGGCGGCCGCGGCGGTCTCCGAGCGGACATAGCCCTGGGTCATGCCGGTGACGGCGCTGCCCACCCAGCCCAGATCCACCCGGGCCGACAGGAAGGCTACCAAAGCGTCGGCGGCGGAGATGCAGGGCTGGTCGCTGATGCGGGTCAGGGTGCCGGCGCCGGTGTAGAACACGCCCTCCAGCTGCACCAGGCGGTCGTTGGCGTAGGTCAGGGTCAGGCCCTGGGAGAATACGGGCACGCCCAGCACCGTCTGGGTGGCGGTGAGGGTATAGAAGCCGGCCCGCAGGCGCTGGGGCTCCGACAGGCTCAGATACTGGAAACCCATGGCCCGCAGGGTCTTTTTGGCGTCCTTGGCCAGGTCCCGCACCGCCGGGCGGCCCTCCAGGGAGGCCCGGAAGCTGCCGCTGCGGCTGATGGTGCACTGGCCGCTGTCGGAGCGGTAGATGCTCTGGTAGCGGGTGGCGTCGTCCTGCACCATGCTCTGGCCCAGGAGGGCCTCCGCGGCGGCGGCGGAGCCGGCGGGATCCTCAGCCAGCTCCAGGGAGTAGATGGTCACGGTGTCCGGCACCGTGTCCGGATCCAGTTGCACCTGCTGCCCGGCGTAGAGGTCGCAGAGGGACTGCCGCAGGGCATCGTCCCCCCGCTGCTGATTCACCCGGTCAGGAATCAGCAGGGCCAGCAGAGCCAGATTGGCCAGGAGCAGCACCAGCAGCACCAGATTTTTCAGTTTGGAAACAGGCAAGGCAAGCACCTCCCGGAGGGGATGAATAAAATGCAAAATGAAAAATGAAAAATGAAAAATTGAGATGTCCGCTGCGCGGACGGATTCAAATCGCGCGAATTCCCTCGTGCCCCCTATAGGGAACAAGGGGAGTGTTGAGCTGCATTACCTGCCGGATGCTTTACTTCTTCCATCCGGCCTCCAGGGTCTGGTCGGCGCCGATCCGGTACTGCAGCACCAGACTGCCGCCCCGGGGCAGGACAGCCACGGCCTGAGCCGCCGGCAGGGGATAGAGCAGGCCGTCGGTCAGGCGGAAGGTCAAGGCGCAGACCTCCATCTGCACCACGGACCGGCCGGAGAAGGTCACCTTGGCGGCGTAGCCCTGGGGCAGGGTTACGGGAATGCCGGACACCAGATAGTCGAAGGTGCAGACCGTCTGCCCGTCCTGGCTGCTGAAGCCGGAGAGGTACATGCGGCTGTCGCCGCCGTCCAGGGTCAGGTCCACCAGCCGCCGGGCGGTTTCCACCAGGACGTCGGCGTCCTGGCTGGCGGCGGCGAAGCGGTTTTCCGCCGAGGAATTCAGCAGAATGCTGCCGTCGGGGGAAATCTGCAGGGAGCAGTTGGCTTCGCTGAAATAGATGACGCCCTGGCTGTCGGTATAGCGGGTCTCGCCGTAGGGATTGAAGTCCAGGGAGGTGGCCAGCTCATCCACATAGCGGCTGCGGACGGGGCTGGACGCCGATGCCGTGGGAATCGCCAGGGTGCCGGCGGGAATCAGGGTCAGGGGCTCCAGGTCCAAACCGGCCTCAAAGGCGAAGAGGGAGCCGTCGGGCCGGTACTGCTCCAGCAGAGGCTCCAGCAGCTCCTGCTGCAGCTCCGTGGAGGCCCGGCAGGCCTGCTCGTCCAGCAGGTACAGGGCCACGCCGCCGCCCTCCAGGGAGAGAATGCAGATGCGGCAGTCCGGGGCCTCCTGTTCCGGCTGGGCGCCCAGCCAGGCGGCCAGCAGGGACGCCGGCAGGGTGCAGCTGTAGCGGAAGCAGACGCTGCGGCCGGAGAGGGCCGCCTGGACCTGGGCGTCGGTGGCGGGTTCAAATGCTCCCGCCGTGTCCAGGGCCTGGCCCAGGAGGCCGCCGAAGGTCTCGAAGGCGGTATCCAGGGCATCGAAGTCCCAGATGGCGGTGCCGCGGCCGGCGGAGTTCTGCACGGAGATCATCACGGGCTGGGCGGCGTCCATAATGGGCAGAGCCGTCTCCACATAGGTCAGCTCCGCCTGCGGCAGGCCCAGAATGGGGGCAAAGGGCTGCAGCAGCCGGGAGAGCAGATGATTCTCCCGGATGGTATCCGACGGCAGCGCCGCTGCGGACAGCAGCAGCAGACTGCACAGCAGCAGCAGAATCAGCACATCTTTTCCAAGCTCCCAAAGCCGTCGCTTCATGGACAAACCTCCTTTCATACTAAAATCTGTTTGAAATCTTTAAAAGATTTCCGAGGATGAATTGTGCCAGAAAAGGCAGATGACGCAGCTGGGCTGGCGCCCAGCAAGGAAGATAACGCATTCTGGCGCAATTCAGACCGGAAAGAATGGAAGATTTTAAACAGATTTTAGTATCAGACACATACCAGAGAAACACCCGCTTGTCCCCCCTCCACAGGGGGGTGCCTGCGAAGCAGGCGGGGGGTTGTTTCCCTCTTCCTGCTGTTCCGTTCTATCGGTAAAATTGCTTGTCGCCACAACCCCAGCTTCGCTTCGCTCAGCAGCCCCCTGTATAGGGGGCACGAGGGGCCTTCCATAATTTTGCAGTTTGCATTTTTAATTTTGCATTCCTGCCAGCCCGGCCGCCCGGATGGTTTCCAGGAATTCGTGGCCATAGCGGTGGGCCTTGACGGCGCCGACGCCGCTGACCTGCAGCAGGGCGTCCAGGCTCGTGGGCCGCTTCCGGGCCATGTCCTCCAGACTGGCGTTGGAGAAGATCACATAGGCCGGCACATTGGCCTCCCTGGCCAGACGGGCCCGCAGCCGCTTCAGAGCGGCCAGCAGCTCCGGGTTCTCCGGCGGCAGAGGCGGGGCCTGGAGGGACAGGGGTGCCGTCTGCAGCTTCTGCCGGATGCGCACCGGCTGGCCGTAGTCCAGAACCTCCGGCGCCGCCGGCCCCAGGGTCAGAACCGTGTATGCCCCGTCCCGCTCCTCGGCCAGAATGCCCTGGAGCTTCAGCTGCTCCAGCAGGTCCCGCAGCTGCCCCTCCGGCTGCCGGGCCAGAGCGCCGAAGACCGGCAGCTTCTCCATGGCCCAGGCGGAGAGGGTCTTGTCCTTGACGCCCCGCAGGAGCTTCAGGTAGACCGACATGCCGAAGCTGGTGTTGTAGCGGTTTTCCGCGGTCTGAATGGCCCGGAGGACGGTCCCGACCTGGTCGGTGACGTCGATTTCCTGGAAGGCCCCCCGGCAGTTGCCGCAGCTGCCGCAGGTGTCGGGGCAGCTCTCGCCGAAGTAGCGCAGAATGTGGGCCCGCAGGCAGTTCCGGGTCTGGCAGTAGGCCGCCATGTCCCGCAGCCGCTCCCGGTCCTTCTTCCGCAGGGCCGCCTGCTGGGCCGGGGAGAGGCTCTCGTTTTCGCTGGTGTTGTCGATGAGAAATTCCGCCGTGCGGATGTCGCCGGGAGAGAACAGCAGAATGCAGTCGGCGGGGCTGCCGTCCCGGCCGGCGCGGCCGGCCTCCTGGTAATAGCTCTCCAGATTTTTGGGCATATTATAATGAATCACAAAGGAGACGTTGGACTTGTCGATGCCCATGCCGAAGGCGTTGGTGGCCACCATGATGGATTTCCGGTCATAGGAGAAATCCTCCTGGTTCTGCCGCCGTTCCTGATCATCCAGGCCCGCGTGATAGCGGGTGGCGGAGAAGCCGTGGTCGCAGAGGGTCTGGCAGACCCGTTCCACGTTGGCCCGGGTGGCGCAGTAGACGATGCCGCTGCGGCCCTGGCGCTCCCGCAGCAGCTCCAGCAGGCGCTGGGGCTTTTTCTCCGGGTGCTCCACGTCGAAGAAGAGGTTTTCCCGGTCGAAGCCCGTGACCACGGTCCGGGGCTCCCGCAGGCGCAGGAGCCGGACGATGTCCGCCCGGACCTCCCGGGTGGCCGTGGCCGTGAAGGCGGCCAAAACGGGCCGCCGGGGCAGTCCCTCCACAAAGTCCGCGATCTGCAGATAGCTGGGGCGGAAATCCTGGCCCCACTGGCTGACGCAGTGGGCCTCGTCCACGGCCACCAGGGAGATGTCCGCCCCGGCGGCGAAGTGGAGGAAGCCCTCGGTGGACAGCCGCTCCGGGGCCACATAGATGATCTTGTAGGCGCCCCGGCAGGCCCGGCGCAGGGCCTCGCAGTACTGGGGGAAGCTCAGGGAGGAATTGAGATAGGCCGCCGGCACCCCGGCCTGGCACAGGGCCATGACCTGGTCCTTCATCAGGGAGATCAGGGGCGACACCACCAGGGTGATCCCCGGCAGCAGCAGGGCGGGAATCTGATAGCACATGGACTTGCCGGAGCCGGTGGGCATGACGCCCAGGGCGTCCCGGCCGTCCAGCAGGGCGTCGATGAGGGTTTCCTGCCCGGGGCGGAAGGAATCATGGCCGAAGTATTCACGAAGCAGGGTGTATTTGTCCATGAGAGCCTCCGGGGGATATAAATGCAAAATGAAAAATGAAAAATGAAAAATTGAGGTGTCCGCTGCGCGGACGGATTTGGAATTCCCACAGGGTGCACCGTAGGGCGGGGGCTTGCCCCCGCCGCAGGCGGCGCTCCCTTGCGGGCCCTCGAGGGGAGGCTTGCGAGACTGCGTCTATTTTGTATTGTATCACGCTTTTTCCGTTCAGGCAACAAAAAGACCCGCAGGGGAGCGGACAGCTCCGTCGGCGGGTGCTTTTCGATGGAATTCCTCACATCACGGTAACGTTGACAGCGCGCATCTTGCCGTTGTCCTTGGGATCGGGCTCCACATCGTAGGAGACCTTCTGGCCCTCCTCCAGCTTCTTGAAGCCGTCGCACTGAATGGCGGAGAAGTGGACGAACACGTCGCCGCTGCCGTCGTCGTTGGAGATGAAGCCATAGCCCTTTTCAGAATTGAACCATTTGACAGTACCGTTTAGCATATCCGGGTACCTCCTCTATGTATTTTTGTACCCATGAAAGCGAAACACCCCCACGGGGCCGGGCACAATCTCACATTGTACTAGCCACGTGAGGGAAGAGCGATTATCGTGAATACTCACTAAATATTGCACAAAAATTGTAAAAAGTCAAGCAATTTTTACTGGGAAAATATTCCTTTCGCGGAATAAGCCCTTGAAAATCGGAACATTTCCGGGGTATAATAAAAAATCATACCCGGAAAGGGGAATGGAGCATGGAGATACGAGTGCTGGCGGTGGGCGACGTGGTGGGCGCGCCGGGGCTGGCGTGGCTGCAGCGGCGTCTGCCCCAGCTGCGGCGCAGATTCCGGATCGACTTCTGCGTGGTCAACGGTGAAAACGCCGCCATGACGGGCATGACCCCAGCCCAGGGGGAGGACATCCTGGACGCCGGCGCCGACGTCATCACCCTGGGCAACCACACCTGGAACCGGCGGGAGCTGCTTCCTTATCTGGACGACAACAGCCGGGTCCTGCGGCCGGCCAATCAGGCGCCCCAGCGGCCGGGCCGCGGCGTGGGGATCTACGACGCCGGCCGGGGTCAGATCGCCGTGGTGAATCTGGTGGGCCGCTGCGGCATGGATTTCAACGCCGACAACCCGTTTACGAAAATCGACGGCATTCTGAAGGACCTGTCCGGCCTGCCGGTGCTGGTGGACTTCCACGCCGAGGCCACCTCGGAGAAACTGGCTATGGGCTTCTATCTGGACGGCAAGGTCTCGGCCCTGTGGGGCACCCACACCCATGTGCCCACGGCGGACCTGCGGATTCTGCCCAAGGGGACGGGCTATGTGACGGACCTGGGCATGACAGGCCCCAGGGACAGCGCCCTGGGGGTGGATCCGGCCCAGTCCATCGCCCTGTTCCGGGGGGATCTGACCAGCCGCTTCCAGCCGGCCCCGGGCCCCTGCTGGCTGTGCGGCGCCGTGTTCACCCTGGACGCCGCCACCGGCCGCTGCATCGCCGTGGAGCAGGTCATGGATCAACCGTAGGGGCGGCCCGATGTGGCCGCCCCTACGGCAGTTTATGCCACTTTTTCCAACTTTTTGTTGTATTCTTTTTTGATCTGTGCTATACTAAATATTTGTTGAGAAATTCCGAAAGATTGGAAAGGGGCACCTTTTATGGCGCAGGAACACATTCGAAATATTGCAATCATCGCCCACGTGGATCACGGCAAGACCACCCTGGTGGACGAGATGCTGAAGCAGGGCGGCGTCTACCGCGAGAATCAGGCCGTGGTGGACCGGGTCATGGACTCCGGCGACCTGGAGCGGGAGCGGGGCATCACCATTCTGGCCAAAAATACCGCCGTCCATTATAAAGACTATAAAATCAACATCGTGGACACCCCGGGCCACGCCGACTTCTCCGGCGAGGTGGAGCGCATCCTGAAAATGGTGGACGGCGTGCTGCTGCTGGTGGACGCCGCCGAAGGCCCCATGCCCCAGACCCGGTTCGTCCTGCAGAAGGCCCTGGAGCTGGGCCACAAGGTCATCGTGGTGGTCAACAAGATCGACCGGCCCGACGCCCGGGTGGATGAGGTCATCGACGAGGTCCTGGAGCTGCTGCTGGACCTGGACGCCACCCAGGAGCAGTTCGACTCCCCCACCATCTTCTGCTCCGCCCGGCGGGGCATCGCCTCCTATGCCCCCCACGAGGAGGGCACCGACCTGGTTCCTTTGTTTGAGACCATCATCAACTATATCGATCCCCCCAAGGGCGACGAGGAAGGCCCCCTGCAGGTCCTGGTCAGCTCCATCGACTACAACGAGTTCGTGGGCCGCATCGCCATCGGCCGCGTGGAGCGGGGGGTCATCCGCCAGAATCAGGAAGTGATGGTCTGCGACTGTCTCTTATACACATCTCCGAGCCCACGAGACGTAGAGGAATCT
>CAMBCW010000022.1 GCA_945864925.1 uncultured Clostridia bacterium | reverse complement strand
TCTACGTCTCGTGGGCTCGGAGATGTGTATAAGAGACAGGTTCAAGCTGATGTGGCTTGAACCGCAGCCGGCTGTTGCTGTGTGGGATAATCAATCGAAGAACTGGTCGTGAATGGCACGCATAGCTTTTTCGCTGTCGCCCTTATCAATGAGGACGGAAATCTTAATCTCGCTGGTGGAGATCATATGAATATTGATGCGGCTCTTATACAGGGCCTCAAACATGGAGGCAGCCACGCCGGCGTTGTTGACCATGCCGCTGCCGACAATGGAGATCTTCGCCACGTCGTTGGAGGCATAGATCTCATGGAACCGCAGGGCCTCCTGATTCTCCTGCAGGACCTGCATGCACAGTTCCTCATCCTTCTCGTTGACGGTGAAGGAGATATCCTTGGTGTCGCCGCGGCCGATGGACTGCAGGATGATGTCCACGTTGACCTTGTTCTTTGCCAGCAGGCTGAACAGCTTATATGCCACGCCGGGGACATTTTCCAGTCCCACCACGGCGATTCGTGCAATCTTCTTATCCTGCGCCACGCCGCTGATATAGGTTTTTTCCATTTTTACGACCTCCTTGACAATGGTTCCGGGGTTGCCGGAGAAACTCGAGAGCACTTCCAGCTCCACGCCGTAGTGCTTGGCCAGCTCCACAGAGCGGTTGTGGAGCACCTGGGCGCCCAGAGACGCCAGCTCCAGCATCTCGTCGTAGGTAATCTCGTCCAGCTTGCGGGCGTTGGGGACAATTCTGGGATCCGCCGTGTAGACGCCGTCCACATCGGTGTAGATCTGGCACAGGTCGGCCTTCAAAGCCACCGCCAGAGCCACTGCCGTGGTGTCAGAGCCGCCGCGGCCCAGGGTGGTGATGTCGCCGTACCGGTTGATGCCCTGGAAACCGGCCACCAGAACGATCCGGCGCTTATCCAGCTCCTTGCGGATGCGGCTGCCCTCCACCTTGCGGATGCGGGCTGCGGAATAATCTGAACTGGTCTGCATGCCAACCTGCCAGCCGGTGAGGCTGACGGCCGGATACCCCATCTTTTCCAGGCACATGGCGGCCAGGGCAATGGAGATCTGCTCGCCGGTGGACAGCAGGACATCCATCTCCCGTTTGGAAGCGGCAGGGTTGATCTCCTGTGCCTTTTCGATCAGGTCGTCGGTGGTGTCGCCCTGGGCGGACAGTACTACCACCACATCGTTGCCCGCGTCATAGGTCCGGGAGATGATTCTGCAGACATTCTGGATTTTTTCGGCGTTGGCCACAGAGCTGCCGCCGAATTTTTGTACGATCAATGCCATATGGTTTTTCCTCCTTGGGAATCAATTGAACACAGGTCTTACTGCCAACAGCTCCAACCCGGCAGCTTCAATGGCTCTCCGGGTGTGGACGCCATCCAGCAGATAGCCGTCCTCGCCCAGCGGGCGGGCGGCACCCAGGGCGGACTCCACCTGGGTCAGGGACGCATTGGTCCGGATGATGTAGGGCAGGGGCAGGTCTGCGGCGTCCAGCATGGCGTCAGGCCGGGCATCGTCCCAGTCCAGGGGACGGCGCGTCTCCAGGTGCCAGGCCGCGTCAGCCAGATCCCCCACCACGGCGCTGGCCGTGGGCAGCTTGCCGGCGCCGGGGCCATAGAACATGGCCTCTCCGATGGCGTTGCCGCGAATCAGCAAAGCGTTGAACACGCCGTCCACATGGGCCAGCTGGCTGTCCTGCGGGACAAAATGGGGCGCCACAAAGGCGCAGATCCGGCCGTCGTCCGTCCGCAGCGTACGGCCCAGGAGCTTCAGCTTCATGTTTCCGGCAGCCGCCACGGCCACATCGGCCTCTGTAATTCCGGTGATGCCCTCAGTGGAGACCATGTCAGGATAGACATGGAAACCAAAAGCCAGCGCTGACAGGATGCACACCTTGCGGCAGGCATCCAGGCCCCCCACATCGGCTGCGGGATTGGCCTCGGCATAGCCCTTGGCCTGGGCATCCTTCAGCACATCGGCAAAAGCGGCGTCCTCGTCCAGCATTTTGGACAGAATGTAATTGGTCGTGCCGTTGACAATGCCGGCCACCTGGGAAATCTGATTGCCCGCCAGGTCAAAATACAGGGGCCGCAGAACCGGAATACCGCCGCCCACGGAGGCTTCAAAGAAGAAATTTACATTGTGGGCCTTGGCAATCTCCAGCAGCTCGTGGCCCTTGGTGGCCACCAGCTCCTTGTTGGAGGTAGCCACATGCTTGCCAGCCTGCAGGCACCGCTTGACGAACTCATAGGCGATGGTCGCGCCGCCGATGCATTCCGCCACCAGCTGCACCTGGGGGTCCTGCTCAATGACGGCAAAATCATGAATAATCCGGTCCTCGAAAGGATTGCCGGGAAATTCCCGGGTATCCAGAATATACTTTAACCGGAGCTCCTGACCCAGCTTTTGGGTCAACAGTGCCTGGTTGTCCGTCAGAACCTCCGCCACGCCGCTGCCGACGGTGCCGAAGCCGAGAATCGCTGCATATAACATGTTTCTTCCTCCCACAATCTGCCCCATTGGCAGCGGCGTAAATCGTCCGCATATCATCCGCAGTCAGAACGCGGAAGCTGCCGATGGTTCTTGTATTTCCATAGCTGCACAGTTCCGTCAGATGGTCCAGGGCCCCATCGTCCAGCACGCCGAAGCCCAGCTCCGGCAGGCTGACAGGCACGCCCAGTTCCCGGAAGTACTGCACCTGACGCGCAATGGCCGCCTGCGCCGCCACCTCGTCGTCCTCTTCCTGAATGCCCCAGACATTCCGGGCAAAGCGGGCGAAACGGGCATAACCATCCTGGTCCGCCACAAACTGCGCCCAGGCCCGCCAGACGGCAGACAGGCTGGCCCCGTGGGCCACATCATATTTGGCACTGAGGGCGTGACCCAGCTGGTGGACGGCGAAGTCCTTCCTGCCTCCCAGGCCTGTGAGGCCGTTGTGGGACAGACTGCCGCACCACATAATTTCGCTCATGGCATGGCAGTCAGCCGGATCGGCAACCACCTTTTTGCCATTGGCCAGTACCACCCGCAGCAGTGCCTCCGCCAGGGCGTCTGAAGTCTCATTTCCCGGTACCGGATTAAAATACCGGTCCAACGTGTGCATGAGAATGTCCGTCACGCCGCAGGCAGCCTGATAGGGCGGCAGGGTGGCCGCCAGACAGGGATCCAGCACAGCGAAAGCCGGACGGTTGAAGTCCGTGGACAGGCCGCGTTTGCTCTGCAGCGCCTCATTGGTCAACACAGCGGAATCGCTGGTTTCGCTGCCCGCCGCCGGGATTGTCAGCACCACGCCAACCGGCAGGCTCCGCGTCACCGGCTGCGCTCCGCTCCAGAAGGACCACAGGGGCGTCCCCGGGTTGGCCTTGCCATGGGCAATGGCCTTGGCCGTGTCGATGACGCTGCCGCCGCCCACCGCCAAAATCAGGTCGGCGTCCATGGCCAGGGCTTTCTGCACGCCCAGCTCCGCATGGGCAAGTCTGGGATTGGGCTGCACGCCGCCGAAGGTCTCATAAGTCAAATTCTCTGCCTGCAGCTGTTCGCAAATCCGGCCCAGCAGGCCGCTGCGGACGCAGCTGCCGCCGCCGTAGACCACCAAAATCCGGCGGCCGCCGTGCTTGCGCACCAGGGCCGCAGTCTTGGATTCACTGCCGGCGCCAAAACAAATTTCTGTTTTCAGCCAATACTGAAATGGCTGCATGATGTATCGCCTCCATGGTTTTCGGATATAGTTATCAATGGAAAACAGAGGCTATCCTGCCACCATCTCCGCTTTGACCACGCCGTCGGTATTCTCGATCCGCCGCAGCAGCTCCTCCAGGGAGCACTGCACTTCTCCAGTCTCGGCGGAAACCGTCACCATCGCCCGACCGCCTGTGGGAATGGCCTGGTTGATGGTTAAAATATTGGCGCCGCTGGCCGCGAAAATCGACAGGAGCGCCGACAGCACGCCGGATTTGTTCTTCAGCATCAGCTGAAAAGTGATGATCCGGCCCGCCATGAGGTTTTGGAAGGGCGCAATGGAATCCCGGTATTTATAGAAGGCGCTGCGGCTGATGCCCACTGCCTTGGTGGCCTCGTTGACCTTATCCGTCTCGCCGGTTTCCAGCATCCGCTTCGCTTCAGCCACCTTCAGAAAAATCTCCGGCAGGGCAGCCGCCTCCACAATGAAGAATTTGGGCGTTTTCTCCAAAACAATCCCTCCAAAGCGTCTGTTGTCTTTCACAGAAAATCAAATGTATTCGTATTGCGATATACTATACAATATTTCCCCGCAGAATGCAAGCCAGACAGCGAAAAAAACACCGGAAGAAGGGAAAACCATGGGCAAACACAGGTTGTGGCAAACCGTACTGATCATGACCGGCGCCATTTTGGGGGCCTGGCTCTTTTTATGGCTGCTGGGGCCGGTGCTGCTGCCCTTTGTCCTGGGATTTCTGATGGCACGGGCTGCCGATCCGGTCATCCAGGGCCTGCAGCGGCGGCTCCGTCTGCCCCGATGGGCCGCAGCCGGCCTGTGCATCACGGCCATTTATACGGTTCTTATCCTGGGGCTGTGGCTGCTGTGCCGGATTTTATGCCGGGAAGCCCAGGGATTTCTCCAATCTCTGCCGGCGCTGGCCCAATCCCTCAGCGGGCCTGTCCAACGGCTGGAGGCGCGGCTGCTGGCTCTGGCGGACCGTTTTCCCGACGGGATCGGCAAGGCGCTGGAGCAGGGCGTATCCGATTTCTTCCGCAGCGGCGCGGGCCTGGGCGGCAAGCTCTATAACTGGCTGTTCTCCTTTGCCTCGGCCGCGCTCATGAAGCTGCCGGACATCGCCCTGTTTCTGCTGACGGCGGTGCTCTCCAGCTTTATGCTGGCTTCGGAGCTGCCCCGGCTGCAGACCTTGTGGCAAAAAAAGGCCCCGCCGACCTGGCAGCGGCGGGTGGAGGCTGTGGTCCGGAAGCTGAAGGATACCCTGGGCTCCTGGCTCCAGGCCCAGCTGAAGCTCATGACCGTCACCTTTCTGCTGCTGACTGCCGGCCTGCTGGTTCTCCAGGTGGACTATCCCCTGCTCTTTGGTCTGGCCATCGCCCTCATCGACGCCCTGCCGGTGTTTGGCTCCGGCACCGTACTCATCCCCTGGGGACTGATGCAGTTTCTCCGGGGCAAGACCTTTCTGGGCGTGGGCCTGCTGTGCCTCTACGGGGCAGCTGCCCTGACCCGCACCGCCCTGGAGCCGCGGATGTTGGGCAAGCAGATGGGCCTGGACCCCCTGCTGACCCTGCTGGCCCTCTACGCCGGATATCACTTCCTGGGCGTTCTGGGGATGATTCTCTTCCCCATCGGCGCGCTGCTGGCCAAGCAGTTCTGGGATCACATGGAGAAGAAAAACGGGAAGTGAAATGAGAGAAGTTGCAGGGCGGGGGCTTGCCCCCGCCCTGCGGTGATTGTGGCCCGAAAGCGCAGCCTGCACCATTGGCAACGCCGTAGGGCGGGCTGACTCAGCCCGCCGAGGGGTACGACCGGCCCAGAAAATGGGTTTCAATCCATCGCAGTGCCTGCATGCGGCGGCCAAGGGGCTGGCCGCCCTACGGCACGACCTGGGAAGGCAGCGCGGGCGGCCACGCCGGACCACCCCTACGGCATACAGGGGCCTGCACCATCCCCACAGATACTTGACAGTTACGCAAAATGCCCCGATAATGAAGGTGATTTGGGACAAGGAGGGGTTTGATGCGTCTGATGCACACGGCCTCCCGGGAGGGGAAGCTGCTGAGCTTTCTGCGGCGGGAGCTGGCTCTGTCGTCCTCCCTGGTGAAGCGGCTGAAGTGGCAGGGCGCCCTGCTGCTCAACGGCCAGCCGGCCCACACCGACGCGCCGGTTGGGCCCGGCGACGTGATTCAGGTGCTGCTGGACGAAACCGTGCCGGAGTTTCCGCCGGAGGACGGCCCCCTGGACATTCTCTATGAGGACGAAGCCCTGCTGGCTGTGGACAAGCCGGCTGGCCTGCTGATGCACCCCAGCTTCTACCGCAACACCGGCACCCTGGCCAACCGGGTCCTGGGCTACTATCAGAAAACCGGCCAGCCCTGCGCCGTCCACCCGGTCAGCCGCCTGGACCGGGACACCTTCGGCGTGGTGCTGCTGGCCAAAAACGCCCACATCCACGCCAGGCTCATGGACGCCATGGCCCAGGGGCGGCTGCACAAGACCTACGAAGCCCTGATTTTCAGTGGCCCGGCGGCAGACGACGGCAGCTGGGACTTTCCCATCGCCCGCAAGGGCGGCGGGAGCCTTCTGCGGGAGGTCCGCCCGGACGGACAAACCGCCGTGACCCGGTTCCGGGTTCTGCGGCGGTTTGAGACCTGTACCCAGATTCAATTGGAGCCGGTCACGGGCCGCACCCACCAGCTGCGGGTTCACTGCGCCCACATCGGCTGCCCCATTCTGGGGGATCCCCAGTACGGCAGCGAAGCATCCCAAGCGCTTTCAGCTCAAATGGGCCTGCCCCACCAGCAGCTGTGCGCCGTGCAGCTGGAGTTCCCTCATCCTCTGACCGGGGAAGTCCGGATCCTCCAAAGCCGCCAGCGCATTGCCCTGCCTCATTCTGCCTGTACCAGTCCTTCCAGCAGCCGGATCACCCGCGGCAGATCGGCTTCAGCCAGATCGGAATAGGAGATCACCACCCGGCCCCGGTCCGCTTCGGCAGCAGGGCCGGTTTTGAATCGGCTCAGCCCGGCAGCCCGGACGCCAGCGTCAGCCAGGCGGCGCTCCACCGTCTCGTCGGGCAGAGCAGTGTCCAGCTTCAGCAGGAAGTGCAATCCCGCCTCCTGGCCCTGAATTTCCATGCGGCCGGCCAGAGGCGACTGGCGCAGCAGCGTCAGGAACTGATCCCGCAAAAGCCGGTAGTGGCGGCGCATACGGCTGACATGTTTTTCAAAATATCCCTCATCCAAAAACCGGGCCAGGGTCAGCTGCTCAAAGCTGGGCACCGTGCAGCTGTAGAACCCCAGCAGCCTCTGATACCGGTCCATGAGGACTTCCGGCAGAATCATATAGCTGATGCGCAGAGCCGGGGTGATGGTTTTGGAAAAGGTGTTCATATAAATCACCCGGCCAATGGCGTCCATGCTGAACATGGTGGGAATCACCTTTCCGGCAAAGCGGAATTCGGAGTCATAGTCGTCCTCCACCAGCCACCGGTCCGGGCGGCTGCCCAGCCAGGCCATCAGCTGCCGGCGGCGGCCAATGGGCGTGACGATTCCCGTGGGATACTGGTGACTGGGAGAGATGTGCAGCACGTTGGCTCCGGAAGCCGTCAGGGAAGCCATTTCCACACCGCTGCTGTCCAGCGTCACGGGGCGGACTGCCACACCGTTGGCCTCATAGACCTGCCGCAGCTTCCGGTGACCCGGGTTTTCCAAACCGAAGGTATTCTCCCGGCCCAGGAGCTGAATCAGGATATTATACAAGTACTCGGCTCCCGCTCCGATGACGATGCAGTCGGGATTGACCTCCATCCCCCGGCTGCGGCGCAGCATATCGGCGATGGCCTGGCGCAGATCCGGCAGCCCCGTGTTCGGCGGCGGCAGCAGCAGCTGGTCGTGGCGGTCCAGGAGCACCCCCCGCATGAGTTTGGCCCAGATGGAATACGGGAATTGACCCGCGCTGGGAGGCGGCGGCGTGGGTGCGGCGGCCGCCGGCCGTGCCATTCCGGCCGTCCGCGGCCGGGGCATGGCCTCCAGCGCTTCCGCGTAATAGCCGGACCGGGGCCGTGAGACCAGATACCCCTCCGCCAGCAGCTGGTGGTAAGCATTCTCCACGGTGATGCGGCTCACGTTCAGATGCTCCGCCAGGGCCCGTTTGGAGGGCAGCCTTTCTCCGCCGGCAATGGCCCCGGAAAGCAGGTCCTCCTTCAGCGCCCGGTAGAGCTGCTCATACAGCGGCGTTTTTGACGCCGGATCCAGAACATAAGTGCGCATGGTCTGGCCTCCTGTTTTCATCATTTTATCCATACCCTATAAGGCCAGTATAAAGGAAACCTGTGGAAAGTCAAGAAATACCTCCAAACCTGAAAATTTTTGTTGATTTTGGGGAGATAGCTGATATAATAGCCGGGAGAAACAAACGGAGGGAGTGGAAACCATGAAACACATGCTGCTGTCTTTTGGTTTCACTGCCCGTCGCGGGGTCAATTTCATATTCTGTTTTTAAGAACTGAAACACTTTTGTTTCGGTTCTTTTTTCTGGCCCCAGGAAAGAAAGGAGAATGTCAAATGTCCAAAAAACCCATTCCCGAGTCCGGCATTTATGACGCCCGTGAGCTGGGCGTTCCCAAAATGCTGGTGCTGGGCATCCAGCACATGTTCGCCATGTTCGGCGCCACGGTGCTGGTTCCCGCTCTGACCGGCCTGAGCGTATCCGCCACCCTGCTGTTCGCCGGCCTCGGCACGCTGCTCTTCCACCTGCTGGCCAAGGGCAAGGTTCCCGCTTTCCTGGGCTCCTCCTTCGCCTTCATCGGCGGCTATCAGGCCATCGCCATGGTGGACGGTAATCTGGACACCAGCCTGCTGCCCTACGCCTGCTTCGGCGTGGCCCTGGCCGGTCTCATGTACGTCATCCTGTCCGCCCTGTTCAAGGTCTTCGGCGTCAAGAAGGTCATGCGCTTCTTCCCGCCCATCGTCACCGGCCCCGTCATCATCTGCATCGGCCTGACCCTCAGCTCCTCCGCCATCAATAACTGCCAGACCAACTGGTGGATCGCCCTGGTGGCCATCCTGGTGGTGGTCGCCGCCAACATCTTCGGCAAGGGCATGATCAAGATCATTCCCATCCTCCTGGGTGTGGTGGCCTCCTACGTCATCGCCGCCATCACCGGCAACGTGGACTTCACCGCCGTCAAGGAAGCCGCCTGGGTGGGCCTGCCCTTTCAGTGGGGCAACACGGTCTTCGGCCTGTTCGGCCGGGACAACCTGGACACCTCCCTGCTGATCACCGCCGCCATCACCATCATGCCTCTGTCCCTGGCCACCATGGTGGAGCACATCGGCGACATGTGCGCCATCTCCTCCACCTGCGACCGCAACTACCTGGCTGATCCCGGCCTGCACCGTACCCTCCTGGGCGACGGCCTGGCCACCACTCTGGCTTCCCTGTTCGGCGCTCCCGCCAACACCACCTACGGCGAAAACACCGGTGTTCTGGCCCTGAGCAAGGTCTACGACCCCAAGGTCATCCGCATCGCTGCCGTCCTGGCCATCCTGTTCTCCTTCAGCCCCAAGTTTGAAGCCCTGGTGGCCGCCATGCCCGCTGCCACCATCGGCGGCGTCAGCATGATCCTCTACGGCATGATCTCCGCCGTGGGCGTGCGCAACGTGGTGGAGAACAAGGTGGACTTCACAAAGAGCCGCAACGTGCTCGTTGCCGCCATCATCATGGTTCTGTCCATCGGCATCAGCTACTCCAGCCTGGGCGCCATCTCCTTCCCCATCGGCTCCGTGACCATCAAGCTCTCCGGCCTGGCTGTGGGCGCCATCGTGGGCATCCTGCTCAACGCCATCCTGCCCGGCAAGGACTATGAGTTCGGCTCCGACCAGCAGGGCGACAAGTCCGTCAATTTCATCGTGCAGTAATTCCAAAGAACCAAACCGCCGTCCGGAACATCCGGACGGCGGTTTTTTCATGGCGTGCATGCTCATCAAAATGTAGGGCGGGGGCTTGCCCCCGCCGTAAGTATGCAGTTCTCCACACCCCGTCGGGGCGGCCCGGCGTGGCCGCCCGCATTATATTCCCAGGTTGTGCCGTAGGGCGGCCAGACCCCTGGCCGCCGTATGCAGGCACTGCGACGGATTGAAACCCATCTTCCAAGGCGATGGTACCCTCCGGCGGGCTGAGTCAGCCCGCCCTACGGCGTCGCCGATGGTGCAGGCCGTTCCACGAGGCCAGAACCACTGAAGGGCCGGTGCTTGCCCCGCCGCAAATCGCGCGATATAATGTAGGGCGCGACCACTGGGCGCGCCGTTGCAGGCAGCGGGCGGCCACATCGGGCCGCCCGGCGTACATGATTATCCGTACTGCTCCATCATGTACAGCGAAGCACGGTCCTGCACCCGACGGGCGACCTCCTCCGCCGTGGCGTTTCCGTCAAACATGGCGTCGGCCTCCTCCAGAATGATGTTCAGAATGGCCTTGTCGTAATAGGTCAGGTTTTGGCAGGACTCGCTGAGCTGAATCATGATTTCCAGATCCGATTCCTGGGGGTTGAGCTTGCTGTTGATGGTTTGCTGTGCTTTGAGCGAGGCTTTCAGACGCGGGCGGTAGGCCGGTGTACTGTAGTGCGGGCCGCTCAGATTGGGGTGCTTCAGCAGGAAGGACACGAATTCCCAACAGCCCTGGGTCTGCTCTGTGTTGCTGCAGATTCCCACCGCTGTCAGCGGAACCACGTCGGAGCCGCTGCTGCCGTCAGCCGTCGGCCAGCCAATATACGCAGGCTCCGCTTCTTCTCCCGTCACCCGGTCGAACGCGATGTCCGAAGCACTCCAGGGCGTCTCCCAGACACCGATCAGCTCTCCCTGGGCGACGCGCAGCGATGCATGCTTAAAGCTGCCGTCCCCGGCTCTCAGATTTTCTCCATCCGTGATTGTTGAATCGTAGCTCTTGATTTTTGTGGCAGCCCGCAGCAAAGAGATAAATTCCGGATTGTCGAAGTCGCAGGACGCTTCCGTCAGATCCATGGCGCTTCGGATGTAGCGGCCGCATACCTCTGCCAGATACATGCAGGGGGACATGGTATACATCATCATTTGCCCCTCCTCGAGAGAGGCCTCCAGCTGCAGGTAAGTCTCGATTGTCCAGGGCGCATAAGTCTCATAGGTCGCCTGGGAGCACATCACTGTATCGACATAAAACTGCGACGTCATCAGATACAGACCGCCGTATTCCATCAGCGCATCCCAGATCAAAATATCCTCCGCATCCGTTTCCGGATCCGCCTCCAGCAACGGCGTCATATCCATGAGAATCCCCCGGCCGATATAGGGAAGCGGAGACAGGCATCTGCTGCCATCCCGGAACATAACGTTCATTGCGTTGAAAAACAGCATATCGGGGCCTGAGGACGCCATCAGCTCCGTGTTCAGCTTCATCTCGCCCTGCTCCCAACTATCGCTGATCTCGCAGTAGTCCACCAGCTCCACGCGATATTGGCTGCTCTGCTGGTTGAAAGCGCTCACAAAGGCCCCAATGCCGTCCAGCCCATGCTGCGCGTCAAGCCCGCCCAGGCACAGAACTGTCCGCTCGTCCGGCGTGGACGGTTCTTCCGGTGCTTTTGGCGCTTCATTTTCCGCCTGAGCTTCTTCCGGCATTACATCGGTGTTTTCCGCCATAGGCTGTGCCGGAGCTGCGCTGCAGGCCGTCAGGCACAGCAGCACGACCAGCCATAGAGTAATCCATCGTTTCATTCTGCCAACTCCTTTCCGGTTTCGTATACTGTAACAGACGGGAAAAAGGGCAGAATCGTTTCGCTTCTCTTGCATTTTTTCTAGTCCCGGCAATCATCGTGGGATCGTTCACTTTCTCCGGAACGGTGTGGTCTCGCCCCTGAAAGTATGCAGTTCTCCACACCCCGTAGGGGCGGCCCGGCGTGGCCGCCCGCGTGATATCCCCAGGTTGTGCCGTAGGGCGGCCAGACCCCTGGCCGCCGTGGGCAGGCACTGCGACGGATTGAAACCCATCTTCCAAGGCGATGGTACCCTCCGGCGGGCTGAGTCAGCCCGCCCTACGGCGTCGCCGATGGTGCAGGCCGCTGCATCATATCGCGCGATTTGCGGCGGAGAACACAGGGCGCATAGATAGATCATTCAATTTTCGCCATACTCTTGATTTGCTTTCTGTAATCCGGTATGATATATAAGTAAAAATTTCGGTCGGGAGGGCTGTCCATGATCTATCTGGTGGAGGACGACAGCAATATCCGGGAGTTCGTGCTCTACGCCCTCAGCGGCCAGGGCATGGAGGCCCAGGGCTTTGAGCGGCCCTCTCAGTTCTTTGCGGCTCTGGAGCGGCAGCTGCCGGAGCTGGTGCTGCTGGATCTGATGCTGCCGGAGGAGGATGGTCTCTCCGTGCTGAAAAAGCTGCGGCGCTCCCCCTCCACCCGGGACGTGCCGGTGATCATCCTCTCCGCCAAGGACACGGAGTTTGACAAGGTTCTGGGTCTAGACGCCGGGGCCGACGACTATCTGCCCAAGCCTTTCGGCATGCTGGAACTGTTCTCCCGGATCCGGGCCGTCCTGCGCCGCAGCCGCCACGAGAGTGCGCCGGCAGAGTACCATGTGGGACGCCTGCAGGTGTATCCCGCCCGCCGGCAAGTGCTGGTGGATGGTGCGGAGGTGGCCCTGACCCCCAAGGAGTTCGAGATTCTCTGCCTGCTGCTGGCCCATCCCGGCCTGGTGCTGTCCCGGGGGCAAATTCAGGACCAGGTTTGGGGCATGGAATATCTGGGCGAGACCCGCACCGTGGATGTCCACATCCGTACCCTGCGGCAAAAGCTGGGCCCCTGCGGTGAAATGATCGAAACCGTGCGGGGCGTAGGCTACCGATTCAGCGCCTCTGCGGCGGGCCACCACGGCTGATATTTGCGCCGCAGTCCGCAAAAGTTCCGGGATTATTCGGAAAAAGCTCCCATTTTCGCGAACTCTTTCAAGATATCTCTGGAAAATATTCAAACAGCATCTTGCATTTATTTCCCGGTTCGTATATAATAAGTTTGATTTTGGTTGATGGGAGGAATTGCATTGGGTCAGGTCCTGGCGGTGGTTTCCGGCAAGGGCGGTACCGGCAAGACCTCTCTGTGCGCCGGCGTTGCCTGCGCTTTGGCGGCAGAGGGCCAGCGGGTGCTCTGCATTGATGCCGACGTGGGTCTGCGCAATCTGGATCTCTCCCTGGGTATGGCACAGGAGCCGGTGCTTCCCTTTACTGCCGTGATGCGGGAGGAATACCCGCTGTCCCGGGCCGCTGTCCATCCGCGGCTCTCCAATCTCCATTTTCTCACGGCGCCGGTCACCGAGCGTCCGGAGAATTTGGATCCGCAGCGGTTCGCCTGGCTCCTGGCGCAGGCGCGGGAATCTTTCGACTGGTGCCTGGTGGACGCTCCTGCCGGCGTGGGCGCCGGCTTCCGGCTGGCCGTCCAATTTGCCGACCTGGCCATGGTGGTCACCGGCGGCGACCCGGCCGCCCTGCGGGACGGCGCCAGAACGGCCCAGGCCCTGGAGGAAATTTCCCGGGCGGAGGCCAAAATTGTCGTCAACCGCATTCGCCGGCGGTTTTTTCAGCGAACCCGCTCCACAGTGGATGACTGCATGGACGCCATCGGGCTCCCTCTGCTGGGCATTGTGCCGGAGGATGAGCATGTGGCCCTGGCTGCCGCCAAAGGCGTTCCATTGTTCCAATTGACCCAAAAAGGCGCGGCACTGGCCTGCCGGCATATCGCGCTCCGGCTTTTGGGCTGCAGGCAGCCGCTGCTAAATTTATAAGAACGATCTCTGATTTCATAAGGGGTGAATACGATATGAACATTACCTTGATGGCCCATGACAAAAAGAAAGAACTGATGGTGCAATTCTGTACCGCCTATAAGAGTATTCTGTCCAAACACAATCTCTCTGCGACTGCCACCACCGGACGCCTGGTGGCCGAGGCGACCGGCCTGCCTGTCTCTTTGTTTCTATCCAGTCACCAGGGTGGACACCAGCAGGTGGACGTTCGGATTGCCTACAATGAAATCGATATGGTTTTGTTGTTCTCTGACCCCAACGGCAACGATCCCTGGGAGGACCAGCGGGTCATGCAGACCCTGCACCTGTGTGACAGCTACAATGTGCCCTGCGCCACCAATCTGGCCTCGGCAGAAATGCTGATTCTGGGCCTGCAGCGGGGTGACCTGGACTGGAGAGAAATGATCCGGCCCAAGAAAACCCTGCGGTAATTTGTTCCATATCGGCCATGACGCGGGAGCAGTATCCCGATGCGCAGCCACAGAGAGGGAGGCCCCGGCTGAAAGCCCCCTGCACCGCGCACCGGAGGAAGGACACCCGCCGAGCCGGCGCGCCGCCCCGCCCGGACGGCCCTCAAGGGGGAAGCAATTCCCCGAACGTGGGTGGCACCACGAAGTATGCACGGCATACTCTCGTCCCATGACTTGGTTCATTGGACGGGAGTATTTTTTAATTGACAATTGATAATTGACAATTGACAATGAATGTGTCCGCTGCCGCGGACGGATCAAGAATTGGATGGCACAGAGAAAAACTCAAATCATTTTCCGAAGGAAAATACCTCCATTGTCAATTCTCAATTCATCGCACTCCCGATAGAAAGGAAACCTGAACCATGCCCACCATCAAACCCCGCACCCTTTCCGGCTTCATGGAGCTGCTCCCCGCACCCCAGGTGCAGATGGAGCGCATCATGGAGACCCTCCGGAAAACCTACTCCCTCTACGGCTTCACGCCCCTGGACACCCCGGCCATCGAATCCGCCGACGTGCTCCTGGCCAAAGGCGGCGGCGAGACCGAAAAGCAGATCTACCGCTTCCAGAAAGGCGACAGCGACCTGGCCCTGCGGTTCGACCTGACGGTCCCTCTGGCCAAATATGTGGCCCTGCACTACGGCGAGCTGAGCTTCCCCTTCCGCCGCTATCAGATCGGCAAGGTCTACCGCGGCGAGCGCGCCCAGCGGGGCCGCTTCCGGGAATTCTACCAGGCCGACATCGATATCATCGGCGACGGCAAGCTGGATATCGTCAACGAAGCGGAGATTCCCTCCATCATCTACCAGACCTTCACGGCCCTGGGCCTGAAGCGGTTCCAGATCCGGGTGAACAACCGCAAGATTCTCAACGGCTTCTACGCCTCTCTGGGGCTGGGTGAGCAGTCCGGCGATATCATGCGCACCGTGGACAAGCTGGAGAAGATCGGCCCGGACAAGGTCCGCGCCATCCTCACCGACGACCTGGGTCTCACCGGAGAGCAGGCCGCCGCCATTCTGGACTTTATGGCCATCACCGGCACCAACGAGCAGGTTCTGGCGGCGTTGGAGGGCTACCGCGGTAAGAACGCGCTGCTGGACCAGGGTCTGGACGAGCTGACCACCGTGACCAAATATCTCTCCGCCTTCGGTGTGCCCCAGGAAAACTTCGCTGTGGATCTGACCATCGCCCGTGGTCTGGACTACTATACCGGCACAGTCTACGAAACCTGCATGCTGGATCATCCGGAAATCGGCTCCATCTGCTCCGGCGGCCGCTACGACAACCTGGCGGAATACTACATCGACAAGCAGCTGCCCGGCGTGGGCATTTCCATCGGCCTGACCCGGCTGTTCTACGTCCTGGGCGAGCAGAATATGCTCAATGACGCTCTGAACACCGCTCCCGCCGATGTGCTGATCCTGCCCATGACCCAGGATCTGGCCCCGGCCATCCGTCTGGCCACGGATCTCCGGGCCCAGGGTATCCGCGTCCAGCTGTACAGCGAGCAGAAAAAGTTCAAAGCCAAGATGTCCTACGCCGACAAGCTGGGCATCCCCTACGCCGTGTTCCTGGGCGAGGACGAGATTGCCGCCGGCACCTGCTCCGTCAAGGATCTGGGCAAAGGCGAGCAGGTCACCGTCACGCCGGAGGAGGCAGCCAAGCTGATCCGAGAAGGGCTTGCGGCCAGGAACGCAGGAACTGTCATTGTGGAGAATTGACAATTGATAATGTATAATTGACAATGGAGGAGTCGCTTCGCGATGATTGAATTCTACTTCCCACTGCCGGTTATCGATTACCTATTGCTCTGATTTCACCTTTTTTATTCAATTTCATCCCCATAGGGGATACAATCATTGTCAATTGTCAATTCTCAATTGTCAATTGACCGAAGGAAGGAATCCTAATTATGATGCAATCCCGTACCCATACCTGCAACGAGCTCCGTATGGAGCATGTGGGCCAGAATGTCAAGATTGTCGGCTGGATGGAAAACGTCCGCGTGGTCGGCAATAACTTCGCCTTTGTGGTGGTCCGCGACTTCTATGGCACCACCCAGGTGGTGGTGGAGACGGAAGAAATGATGAACGCCGTCAAGCCCCTGAACAAAGAAACCGTCATCTCCGTGGAGGGCGTAGTCCGGGAACGGGCCAGCAAGAATCCCAAACTGCCCACCGGCGATATTGAAGTGGTGCCTGCAAAAATCGAGGTTCTTGGCACCTGCTCCCACAACGAGCTGCCCTTTGAAATCAACCGCAGCCGGGAGGCTGATGAGTCCATCCGCCTGAAGCACCGCTATCTGGACCTGCGCAACCCCGCTGTGAAGAACAACATCATCCTGCGCTGCAATGTGGTGGCCGCCATCCGCGCCGCCATGACCGAGAAGGGCTTCCTGGAGATCACCACACCCATTCTGACCGCCTCCAGCCCCGAAGGCGCCCGGGACTATCTGGTTCCCGCCCGGAAGCACCCCGGCAAGTTCTACGCCCTGCCCCAGGCTCCTCAGCAGTTCAAGCAGCTGCTTATGACCTCCGGCTTTGACCGCTATTTCCAGATCGCCCCCTGCTTCCGCGATGAGGACGCCCGCGGCGACCGCACCCCCGGCGAGTTCTACCAGCTGGACATGGAGATGGCCTTTGCCACCCAGGACGACGTGCTGACCACCCTGGAGGAGGTGCTGATCCCCATCTTCCAGAAGTTCGGCAAATACAGCCGCGTCTCCGCAGGCCCCCTGCGCCGCATTCCCTTCAATGAGGCCATGGAGCGCTACGGCTCTGACAAGCCCGACCTCCGGGTGGATCTGGAGATCACCGACATCACCGAGACAGTCCAGGGCTGCAGCTTCGGCCCCTTTGAGGGTGCTGTGGTCAAGGCCGTGGCCGTGGACGATTTCAACCAGGTCCGCAAGTGGATCGACAAGCTGCTGAAGGACGTGGAAGTCCAGACTGCCAACAAGGCCTGCTGGGTCAAGGTGGACGAGAACGGCGAGCTGACCGGCGGCATTTCCAAGTTCCTGACCGGCTGCAAGGACGCCTTCGTGGATAAACTGAACCTGAAGCCCGGCAGCTTCGTCTGCATGGCCGCCGGCAAGAAGGCCGCCGCCCAGAAGACCGCCGGTGTCATCCGCAATATGCTGGGCAAGCGCCTCCCCGGCCACTTCGACGAGGAGCAGTACGCCATGTGCTGGATCGTGGACTTCCCCATGTACGAAATCGGTGAGGAATCCGGCGAGCTGGAGTTCTGCCACAATCCCTTCTCCATGCCCCAGGGCGGCATGCAGGCGCTGCTGGACGCCGAGGGCAACACGGAGAAGCTCCTGGCTATCAACGCCGACCAGTATGACCTGGTGGTCAACGGCTATGAGACGGCCTCCGGCGCTGTCCGGAACCACAGCCCCGAGATCATGGTCAAGGCCTTCCAGATGGTGGGGCTGGGCGAGGAGAACGTGAAGTCCAAGTTCCCCGCCATGTACAATGCCTTCACCTACGGTGCGCCTCCCCATGCCGGCGCAGCCCCCGGCATCGACCGCATCGTCATGCTGCTGTCCGGCGAGGAATGCATCCGCGAGGTCATCACCTTCCCCATGAATCAGAAGGCCCAGGACGTCATGATGGGCGCCCCCTCCACCGTAGAGCAGAAGCAGCTGGATGAGCTGCACATCGCCATTACGGCTACGGAAGAAGAATGAGCGCCGCCGCAGGAGGACGCAGTATGGCTAAGGTCATCGCAGTCTGCATCAGCGAGGAAAAAGGTACCCCCAAGCACGAGGTGCCGGAAATTCAGCTGAAATCCGGCCATGGCATCGTCGGCGATGCCCACGCCGGCAACTGGCACCGGCAGGTCAGCCTGCTGGGAACCGAAAGCGTGGAGCCCATGCGGGCCGTGCTGCCGGATCTCCCCGCGGGCGCCTTCGCCGAGAACATTCTGACCGAAGGATTGACCCTGTACACGCTCCCCGTGGGATCGCGGCTCCGGATCGGCAGCGTTCTGCTGGAGGTGACGCAGATCGGCAAAGAGTGCCACTCCCACTGCGCCATCCGGCAGCTGGTGGGCGATTGCGTCATGCCACGGGAAGGGATTTTCGCCATTGTCCTGGAGGAAGGCGTCATCCGTCCCGGCGATTCGGTGACGGTTTTGCCCGCAGCCAACTGAAAATACCGCGGATTGCAAAATAATTCTTGACTTTTTCCGCCGTTTTACCTATAATAATTTAGCCTGCGCGACAGGCATCCAATCCTTGCCACCGGCGCGACCGGTGGCCATACGTCCAAAAGGAGGTGCAACGAAATGGCAAAGATTTCCGGCAAGTATGAGGTTCTGTATATCATCAACCCCAACCTGGGTGAAGAGGATACTGCAGCGCTCGTGGAAAAATTCAAAGCTCTCGTTGAAGCAAATGGTACACTGACCAGCATCGACGAGTGGGGCAAGCGCCGCCTGGCCTACCCCGTCAACGACCTGATGGAGGGTTATTACGTTCTGATGACCATGGATGCAAAGCCCGAGTTCCCCGCGGAGCTGGATCGTGTGTTCAAGATCACCGAAGGCGTCATGCGCTCTCTGATCACCGACGTGGAAGTGTAAGGAGGCTTCGTTCATGCTGAACCATATCGTTCTCATGGGCCGTCTCACCCGCGATCCGGAGCTTCGGCGTACCGGCAGCGGAATTCCCGTCACCACCTTTACGCTGGCCGTGGACCGCGATTTCGGCGGCAACCGGGAGACCGGCGAAAAGGAAACGGATTTCATCGACATCGTCACCTGGCGCAATACAGCGGAGTTTGTCTCCAAATATTTTGCCAAGGGCCGCATGGCGGTGGTGTCCGGCAGACTGCAGATTCGCAACTGGAATGACAAGGACGGCAATAAACGCCGTTCCGCCGAAGTTGTGGCGGACAACGTCTACTTCGGAGACAGCAAGCGCGACAGCGTCCCCGGCGGCTTCGACCAGAGCTATGGCCAGCCCAGCTACCAGCAGCCCTCTTACGGCGGCGGTTACGGCGGTCAGGGCTATGGCGCTCCGTCCTACGGACAGGCTCCCGCTCCTGCGGCGCCTGCCGCACCGGCGTCCGACTTCGCCATGCTGGAGGATGACGATTCCGAGCTGCCCTTCTGACGCTCTGCAACCAGAATTTTTCTACGATCACTTCAGATAGGAGGAGACCTCAATGGCTAACGATAGAATGCGTCCCCGTAAGCGCAAGAAGGTATGCAGCTTCTGCGTGGACAAGATCGAGCACATCGATTACAAGGACACCGCCAAGCTGCGTCGTTACCTGTCCGAGCGCGGCAAGATCCTGCCCCGCCGTACCACCGGTACCTGCG
>CAMBCW010000021.1 GCA_945864925.1 uncultured Clostridia bacterium | reverse complement strand
TAAGAGACAGGCCAAATACTGCTCCAGAATAGAGGAAATCCGGATATCCTGGATTTCAATTTTATTTTTGCTCAGAAGCTGCAGGATTACATCCAGAGGGCCGTCAAAGTCCTCCAGCACTTCTGATTTAGCATGAACCACCTGTTCCAGGTGATAGCGCGGCTCTTCCATACATTCCTCACAACAGGCGTGCTGCCAGCAGCATAAATAAAGGCTCAGCCACATAGCTGGCCATATTCAGCAGCTTCCCACGCAGAAAATAAAGCGGTGTGTCCAGCACTCCCAAAAACAGCAGCGCCATCAGAAGCAACATGCCAAATCGCTCATACCGCATCAGTTTATCATAGTACTGCGCCGGCAACAGGGCAAACACTACTTTTGAGCCGTCCAAAGGCGGAATGGGAAACAAATTGAATACCGCCAGACCGGCACTGAGAATCGCTACATATTCCAAAAAGTCAATCACATAGGACCAAGCGCCGCCATATCGGTAGAACAGCACCAGTGCCACAACCCGCAGCACCACGGCCGCCAATGTCAGCAGCACATTGGAGACAGGGCCGGCCAGAGCGGTGAGGGCCATGCCGGCTTTTGGATTGCGGAATTTCCGCATGTCCACAGGTACAGGCTTGGCCCAGCCAAATCGCACCAGCGCCATCATCACAAGGCCCATGATGTCTATATGGCGGAGCGGATTCAAAGAAAGCCGCCCCATCCGCTTGGCCGTGTCGTCACCCATCCAGCAGGCAGCCAGACCATGACAGGTTTCGTGAACCGTGATACACAGCAAAGACGCCGCCACGATTACAAGCACATCAATCAGGCTGCCGAACTGCAGCTGCTGCAGCCATTGCTTCAAAGCTTCCAAGTGTCATACTTCCTCATTTTATCTATTTTAGTATAGCATACCCTCCGGAGAAAAGCAACAACGCCGCAGATCACGAACTTTCAAACGAAAACACATCGGAGATTGCGCCTGCGCCAAACGTTTTTACCGCCATTCGATACATAGCCCTGGCATGAATCCGGTCATGCCAAAGAAACCGGCGCAGAACCTTTCGCAAGGACCACAGTTCCCCATAGCTCCCGTCAAAGACCTGATTCAGCAGATAGTCCGCCTTGGTTTCCAGGGCGGCAAATCCTCTTCTTCTGCAGTCCAGAATTGTGCCGGCGTTGTCCGCATCCACGCCTATTTCACCAAAATAATAGGTGTTGACATTTTTGGTGTGTTGATACATTTCCTCCGCCGTGCGGGGTATTTGGCCAAAAAAGTCTCACGGGCAGAGAGGCAGCTGGTATTTTTCTCGGGAACAGAAAGATACAAACTCAAAAAGTCAGCAGCGGATTTCAGTGCCAGATCTTTTAGCATCTGATATTCATCAGCGGTCATTGGCCCCTGCTCCGCGGCGAATAACACATCAGAATCCGCATCCCTGATTTCCAGGCTGCATGGTGCATCCTGGACGATTGCTACCGTAATGCTGTCCGGCGCAGGCTCACCGCGCCATTTCAGATAAGCCCTCGCCTCTTGCTCCATTTTATCGATCGCCGTTTCTCTGGTGGCTCCACGGGTATAGGCGCCGGGAAGATTCACAGCATACAGGAGCGTATCGCTGCCGTTATGTTCCCATACACATTGTACCGTCATCCTGCTTCTCCTTTCCAAAAGGGAAAACGCAGCGGCGAAATGCCAGATCGCCGCTGCGTACGCCGCTACGCCTGGAACAGCGCAGCTTCAATCCTTGCCAGGAGCTCTTCCCGCCCCTGTCCTTTTTCCGCAGAAAACGGTATCACCGGCGTCTCTTCCTCCAGGCAGAGCGTCTCCCGGATCGCCGCCAGGTTGGGAAGAATCTCGCTCTTTTTCAGCTTGTCCATTTTATTGGCCACTACCACATAGGGCCGGCCTGAATTCCGGAACGCTTCCGCCATGGTAACATCATTGGCTGTGGGCTTGTGCCGGGCGTCGACAATCAAAATGCCCAGGGTGATCAGGTCCGGCGCTGCGAAATACTGCTCAATGAGTCGCGCCCAACGGTCCTTTTCGGCCTTCGGCACTTTGGCATACCCATATCCCGGCAGATCCACAAAATACATGGCCTGATCCACCCGGAAGAAATTGATATGGGTGTTTTTTCCCGGCGCTTCACCCACCCGAGCAAAGTTCTTCCGTTGCAGCAAGCGGTTGATTACAGAGGATTTCCCCACGTTGGAGCGGCCGGCGAAAGCAATCTGCGGCAGGCCATCCTTTGGGCAGGCGGCAAGACTGGCCGCTGACAATACAAATTCAGCATTGTGTAAGTTCATGACGCACCTACTGTCTGATACCAGGCTTTCTGTTTTTCTTCGGCTCCTGGGGCACCATCAGATTTGCTTCCTTCGGAAGCGCCTTCTGCTGTTCTTCTCCCACGGTCATGGGAGTATTCAGCGCCGCCTGCAGGACGGAATCCACATGAGACACCGTGATAAAATTCAGGGCCTTCCGGACAGTCTGGTCGATCTCTTCCAAGTCCTTGGCATTGGCCTCCGGAATAATCACTGTCTGGATACCATGGCGCAAAGCCGCCATCGTCTTTTCCTTCAAACCGCCGATGGGCAGCACCCGGCCACGGATGGAAATCTCTCCGGTCATAGCCAGATCCCGGCGCACACTGATGCCGGTCAGGGCCGAAACCATGGCTGTGCAAATGGTAATGCCAGCCGATGGACCGTCCTTGGGAATGGCTCCCTCCGGAAAATGGACATGAATATCCTTGGTTTTATAGAAATCGGCGGGAATGTTCAGCTGCTCAGCTCTGGAACGGATATAACTCATGGCGGCGTGCACAGATTCTTTCATGACATCGCCCAGATTACCGGTCAGCTCCAGCTTGCCGGTTCCATCAACCACATTGACTTCCACCTCCAGAGTTTCACCGCCTACAGAGGTCCAGGCCAACCCGGTCACAAGGCCCACGGAATCCACCGTTGGTTTCTCATCGGGCAGGAACTTCCGAACACCCAGAAATTCCTCCAAATTGGAACCGGTGACAGTCACCCGTTTCGGCGGCTTTTCCGCCACAAACCGCATATCACATTTGCGGCACAGAGCAGCCAGCTGCCGTTCCAAATTCCGAACGCCAGATTCTCTGGTATAGCAGGCGATGATCTCCCGCATGGCCTCATCCGTCACACGCACCTGTGTTTTCCGAAGGCCATGCTTTTCCAGCTGCTTCGGCAGCAAGTGATTCTTCGCGATCTGCAGCTTTTCCTCATCCGTATAAGAACTCAGTTCAATGACTTCCATCCGATCCAGCAGCGGCGCAGGAATGGTGGATGTGGTATTGGCAGTGGTGATGAACATGCACTCGTGCAGATCAAAGGGCACTTCCAAATAATGATCCCGGAACGAAGCATTTTGCTCTGCGTCCAGCACTTCCAGCAGCGCAGAGGACGGATCTCCCCTGTAGTCGCTGCCCAACTTATCAATTTCATCAAACAGCAGCAGCGCGTTTTTGGATCCGGCCTGCGCCACCGCGTTGATCACGCGGCCAGGCATAGCACCCACATAGGTCTTTCGGTGACCACGGATATCCGCTTCATCATGGACGCCGCCCAGGGAAACGCGGGCCATTTTCCGGTTCAAAGCCCGTGCAATGGAGGTGGCAATGGACGTCTTGCCCACGCCGGGAGGGCCTACCAGGCAAATGATCTGGGCGGGCATATCCGGCGCCATTTTTCTGACAGCAAAAATCTCCAGGATACGCTCCTTCACCTTATCCAGGCCAAAGTGGTCTTCGTTGAGAATTTTAGCCGCAGCCTTAAGATCCACCCGTTCCTTCGTCCTGGTATTCCAGGGGAGTTCCAGGCAGGTGTCCAGGTAGTTCCGGATGACCGCAGCCTCCTGGGAATTGGTAGGCTGTTTGCTCAGCCGCTTGACCTCCTTGAGCAGCTTTTCCTCCACATCTTCCGGAAGCTTCAGCGCCACGACGGCATCGTGATAGCGCTCCAGCTCTTCTTCCTCGTCATCCTCGCCCAGCTCTGACTGGATGATTCGCATCTGCTCCCGCAGATAGTAGTCCCGCTGGCCTTTATTGACGTTTTCCTGCACTTTTTCCTGGATTTCCGCCTCCAGATGCATGATATCCAGTTCCCGGCCCAGGAGGATGCAGGCCAGTTCCAGCCGCTTGACCGGATGCAGCTGTTCCAAAACCCGCTGTTTATCCGTAAAGTTGATCGAAGTATTCTGGGTGATATAGTCCGCGGCAAAACCTGGCTCACTGTTGGCCAGCAGCTGCATCAGGCCGTCCTGCGCATTCCGGCCGGATAACTCCATAAACTGGTCATACAGGTTATATGCCTCCCGCATCAGGGCTTCCACCTTCGGCGTGGCCTTATTATACGGCAGATCCGACACTGATTCCACACGGCCATAGAGGTAGGGATCCGACTGGATACACTCCGTCAGACAGGCGCGGTACTTGCCTTCCACCAGAATTCGGATGGTGTCCCCTGGCAATTTCAGAATCTGCTTGACCAGGGAGACGGTTCCGATCGCATATAAGCCGCCTTGATCCGGGTCATCCGTCTGAATATCCTTCTGGGTTACCAGAAAAATTTCCTGATTGCTGCGCATGGCCTCTTCCCCGGCCCGGATGGACTTTTTCCGGCCCACATCAAAATGGATTGTCATACCGGGAAACACATTCAGTCCCCGCAGCGCTAAAACAGGCAGCCGCTGGGACAGCAAAATCTCACTCATATCTACACTCCTTTCTTGGAGAATCGTTACATAGTCACAAAGAGGGGGCACCGCCCCCTCTTAACCGTTTTACAGTGTTACGCCTGCATTTCTGATCGGCTGGCGGGGCTTGGAGCTGTCTCGCACAACGGTCGGTTTTTCCCCATTGCGCACACATTTCTCCGTGATCAGGACACTCTGAATGGTAAGATCTGAGGGGATTTCAAACATGATTCCCGTCATAACCTCTTCCATAATGGCACGCAGACCTCTTGCGCCGATCTGGCGGTCAATGGCCTTCTCCGCAATCGCCTCCAGAGCCTCCTCCTCAAAGCTGAGAGAAACCTGATCATATTCCAGCAGCTTATGGTATTGCTTGCACAGGGCGTTTTTCGGCTCTGTCAGGATCCGCATCAGATCCTCTTTTTTCAGGCTCTCCAGGGTGGTAATCACCGGAAGACGTCCAACCAGCTCCGGAATAATACCGAATTTCAGCAGATCATGGGGCTGCACCATGCGGAACAGCTGGCCCACATCCCGCCTGTCCTTACTCTGCAGCTCAGAATCAAAACCAATGGCCGATCGGTCTGTCCGACGCTCAATGATCTTGTCCAGGCCATCAAACGCGCCGCCGCAGATAAACAGGATATTGGTAGTATCCACCTGAATGAACTCCTGCTGGGGATGCTTCCGGCCGCCCTGGGGCGGGACGTTGGCGACGGTGCCCTCCAGGAGCTTCAGCAGTGCCTGCTGCACACCCTCACCACTGACGTCGCGGGTAATGGAGGTGTTTTCGCTCTTCCGGGCAATTTTGTCCATTTCATCAATGTAGATAATGCCGCGCTCTGCCAGTTCCACGTCAAAATCTGCAGCCTGCAGCAGACGAAGCAGGATATTCTCCACGTCTTCGCCCACATAGCCGGCCTCCGTCAGCGTAGTGGCATCGGCAATGGCAAAGGGCACATTGAGAATCTTGGCCAGCGTCTGCGCAAAGAGGGTTTTGCCGGAACCGGTTGGGCCGATCAGCAGAATATTGCTCTTCTGCAGCTCTACATCGGTGCTGTTTTCAAAATAGATACGCTTATAGTGGTTATAGACCGCCACCGCCAGGGCAATTTTTGCATCATCCTGGCCAATGATGTACCGATCCATATAGGTTTTGATTTCCTGCGGCGTCGGCAGCGTATCCGGCAGCTCAAAGGACGGCGTATGCACAGGGTTCATCTCATCGTGCAGAATGCCGGAGCAAAGTTCCACGCACTCATTGCAGATATAGACATTGGGACCCGCAATGATCCGGTTCACCTGCTCCTGGCGCTTCCCACAGAACGAACAGCGAATGGAGTCTCTTGCCACGGGTATACTTCCTTTCGTATCGCCTGCGCTTATCTCTTGTAAATCACCTTATCAATGAGGCCATAGCTGCAGGCCTCCTCCGCAGACATGAAGTTGTCGCGCTCCGTGTCGCGGCAAATCGTCTCCAGCGGCTTTCCGGTATTTTCAGCAAGGATGCGATTCAAGCGGTCTTTGATCTTCAGCATCCGCTCCACCTGGATCTGCATATCCGTAGCCTGGCCCTGCGTGCCGCCGGAAGGCTGGTGGATCATAATTTCCGCGTTGGGCAGCGCAATCCGCTTGCCCTTGGCTCCGGCAGACAACAGGAAGGCGCCCATGGAGGCAGCCATGCCAACGCAAATGGTGGAAACGTCACACTTGATATACTGCATAGTGTCATAGATAGCCAGGCCTGCCGTGACAGAACCGCCGGGGGAATTGATGTAGAATTGAATGTCCTTATCCGGATCCTGACCCTCCAGATACAGCATCTGGGCCACAATCAGACTGGCAGTGGTATCGTTGACTTCTTCAGACAGCAGAATAATACGGTCATTGAGCAGACGGGAAAAAATGTCATAGCTGCGTTCTCCGCGGCTGTTCTGCTCCACGACATAGGGAATAAAACTCATTCGGAATCTCCTTTCTCCGGTTGAATGTCTGAGACATTCTAACCAGACAAGTGTGGATTTATTCCAAAATCAGGCTTCTGCCTCTTCTTTCTTGGGAATATCCACAGCGACAGCATTGTCCACAATCAGTTTAACCGCTTTTTTGGCAGCCAGATCAGCCTTCACGTTCTCCACGTTCAGGGCTTCCTTCACCTTGTCCAGCTCCATCTGATACTGTTCTGCGACCTTCTTCATTTCCTCTTCCACTTCCTCATCGGAAACGGTGAGGCCTTCGGCTTCCACCACAGCGCTCAGCAAAATGTTGGAGCGAACCGTCGTCTCCGCCATGGGACGCATGGAACTGCGCATAGCATTGAGGTCGCCGCCCATCATCTTGGCATAGTCCTCCATGGTCATGCCGCTCATCTGCAGCTGATAGGCAAACTGATCCAAATGCTTGTCCACCTGCTCGTCGATCATGCAGGCCGGAATATCACAGGTCATGTTCTGCGCAGCCTTCTCAACGGCGGCATTCTCAAACTGACGGTCGACGTTCTCCTGGCGCTCCTTCAGCTGCTTCTGGCGGATGTCCTCACGCAGAGCGTCCAGCGTGTCAAACTCAGACACGTCCTTGGCAAACTCATCGTCCTTCTCCGGCACAGAGGTTTCCTTGACCTCATGGATCTTGCACTTGAATACCACAGGCTTGCCGGCCAGTTCAGGCGTATAGTTCTCGGGGAAGGTCACGTCCACGTCCTTCTCGTCGCCGGCGGACAGACCCACCAGAGCCTCTTCAAAACCGGGAACGAACTGATGAGAGCCCAGCTTCAAGCTGTAGTTCTCGCCCTTACCGCCTTCGAACGCCACGCCATTGTCAAAGCCCTCGAAATCCAGGACCACGGTGTCGCCTTCCTGGGCAGGACGGTCCACAGTCTCAATGCGGCTGTTGCGCTCGGCCATGCGGTTCACTTCCGCTTCCACGTCCTCGTCGGTCACAGTCACAGTTGCCTTGGGCACTTCAATGCCCTTATAGTCGCCCAGGGTGACCTCAGGATACAGGGCAGTCTCGATGGTCAGGACGATGGCGCCATCCTCCGTCTCATCCATCGCGGACACGGACGGGCCGCCCACAGCCTTCAGCTGCTGCTCCACAACGGCCTTGTTATAGATCTCGGGGAAAATTTCATTGACAGCATCTTCATAAAAGACCTTTGCGCCGTACATGCCTTCCACGACCTTCCGGGGAGCCTTGCCCTTGCGGAAGCCGGGAACAGCGATGTCCCGCTTGCACTTGTTGTAAGCCTTGTTCAGAGCAGTTTCGAATTCCTGCTTTTCAATTTCCACGACAATTTTCGCGGTGTTCTTTTCCTGCTCAGTGCTTTTCACGTTCATGTTGATGTTCCTCCTATGTGGTGGGCCCGGGGGCCATAATTCACCATATTATCAATCCGTACTATATTATCAGAAGAATTCAGATTTTTCTACCCCTATTTCCTGATAATTTGTAAATTTTTTATTCAGCCAGCTTCACCGGCCGGAAATTTACAAAATCAGCTGCCACCAGACGGAATTCCGTGCTGCCGCTGAAGCCTTCCAGAGCCAGTTTGTGGCTGTCTCCATGCAGATGGCCGTAGCAGCAGAGTTTTACGTCATACTGCTGCAACAGGGCCAGAATCTCCGGGCAGGTATATCCGCGGTATCGGGGCGGGTAATGAAGAAAGCAATACTTTTCATGGTTCCCGGCGGCCTTTAAGGACGCCTCCAGCCGGATCAATTCCCGCCGGAATACCTTCTCATCGTGGCTCCCCTCCTGCTCCTCCTCGAAAAACCATCCTCTGGTCCCGCAGAGCGCCAGTTCTCCATAAAAATAGCAGGTATTGTGCAGCAAATGCAGATCGTCAAAGCCGTTATCCTGGCAAAACCGCGAAAATTTCGCAGCAGTATTCCACCAATAGTCATGGTTGCCCTTGACCAGCAGCTTTCTGCCCGGAAAACCATGGAGAAAGGCAAAATCCGCCCGGGCCTGCTCCAGATCCAGCGCCCAGCAGAAATCGCCGGGGATCACAAGCGTATCTCCCTCCTGAAGGACGGACAGTCCATCCCGGAGTTTTTCCTGATAGCCTTCCCAGCGTCCTCCAAACACATCCATGGGCTTGTGTACGCCGTAAGCCAGATGGAGGTCGCCCAGTGCATACAGGGCCATCAGCGGAGCATCCGGCTGACCACGTCGGTCATGGCTTCCTTTTCCGTCACGCCAGTGAAACGGATTTCTTTGCCGGCCAGCGCTGCCAGAGGCTTGGGTGCGGCCTTGCCGGTCACCTGGGAAAGCTGCTCCAGGATTCCGGTGCCGGACTTCTGTTCCGTCACGCCCATTGCCGAAAGGACACTGTCGCAGAACTTAAACGGGCTGGCTGTGGAAACCACCAAGGCAGGCGTATCGTCGGCCGTAGCAGCCCGATAATCCTGCAGGACCGTATAGGCCACCGCCGTATGCGTATCCATCAGGTATCCCCTGTCGCGGAACACCTTCTCAATGGTATTGAGCGTCCGCGCATCGTCGCAGAAACCGGAAGCAAAATTTGCCCGAACCGCTTCCTTTACCGTCTCCGAAACCTCGTATCTGCCGGTCTGGGACAGATCCTGCATATATCCGCGGACCTCCTGATCAGATCCGGTCAGATCATACAGCAGCCGCTCCAGGTTGGAGGAAATCAAAATATCCATGGACGGAGAGGTTGTCTGATAGAAGGGACGGTTCCGGTCATAGACCCCGGTACGAATAAAGTCTGTCAGGACATTGTTTGCATTGGAAGCGCAGATCAGCTTCTTCACCGGCAAGCCCATCTTTTTTGCATAGTAGCAAGCCAGAATATTGCCGAAATTACCAGTGGGGACACAGACGTTGATGGGATCGCCCATGCGGATGCTGCCCTTGGCCAGCAGGTCACAATAAGCCGAGATATAGTAGACAATCTGCGGCAGGACACGTCCCCAATTGATGGAATTGGCCGAGGACAAGACATATCCCTTTTGCGCCAGAATGTCCCGATAGGCCGCATCCGAGAAAATGCGCTTGACGCCCGTCTGGGCATCATCGAAATTGCCGACCACGGCACAGACGCCCACGTTGCCGCCTTCCTGGGTCACCATCTGCAGCTTCTGAATGTCAGAAACACCATCTTTGGGATAGAACACCAGAATTTTGGTGTGCTCCACATCACGGAAGCCTTCCAGCGCTGCCTTGCCGGTATCGCCGGAAGTGGCCACCAGAATGCAGACCGTTTTCTCCTCGCCGTTTTTCTTCATGGAGGCTGTCAGCAGATAGGGCAGCATCTGCAGCGCCATGTCCTTGAACGCGCAGGTGGGTCCGTGCCACAGCTCCAGGACACTGGTCTTGCAGTGCAGTGCCTCCACAGGCGCCACAGCAGCACAGTCAAATTTCTCCGGTCCGTAGGCCTTGTCGGCGTACTCCTGGAGTTCCGCCTCTGTGAAATCCTCCAGAAACAGCTTCATCACCGTCGCGGCGCGCTGCTGGTAAGTCATGGGAATCAGCTTCTCCAGATCCGGAAGGCGCGGCAGCGCTTCCGGCAGGAAGAGGCCGCCGTCCCTGCTCAGTCCCTGTTCAATCGCCTGGGCTGCAGTATAACGCACAGACGCATCTCTCGTACTCACATAGTACATAATGTCACAACCTTTTTCATCGTATTGCTGTAGATATTCTGAATCGCCGCTTCCGGAAGACCTTTCTGTTCCAGGAAAGACGCCAGTTTTTCATAATCATGAACGCCGGTTATTCCGGCAGGCAGAGAGCTGATTCCATCCAGGTCTCCACCCAGGGCAACATGTCCGCTGCCCAATTGTAGAAAATGGTCCATATGGGCGTAAATGGTTTCATAATCCGGCTTTCCATGTTCCGTCAGAAATGCCGGGCAGAGGTTGATACCAGCATAACCGCCGCAGCTGCAGATTGCCAGAAACTGTTCGTCGGTCAGGTTACGGCTGTGGCCGCAGAGGCTGCGGCTGTTGGAATGACTGGCCACGACGGGCTTTTCCGTGATGTCCATGATGTCCCAGAAGGCCCGGTCAGAGATATGGCTGACATCAATGATCATGCCCAGCTTCTGTGCCCGGCGGACAAAGTCCCTGCCCTGGGCCGATAAACCCGGACCGTCATATTTGGAGCAGCCTGCCAGGGCATTGTCTGCATTCCACACGGGATTGACCATCCGTATACCCATCTGTGACAGTTCTTCCAACCGCCCGGGATCGCAATCAATTCCCTCTGCACCCTCCAGGGAAAGGAAGGCAGCAATCTTCCCCTCCGCGAGCGTCTGATCCAATTCCGAACCGTTCCGGCACAACGAAATCTGATTGTGAAACAATTCCAGCTGGCGGCAAAATTCCGCATAGGGCTGCAGCAGCAGCTCCTGACAGGTATATCCGCCGGTCTGCCCCGCAAGAGTACAGAAAGCAAAGAACTGCGCATATCCCGGCAGTGTTCGTGCCTTCTGCAGGCTCACATGACAATCAGTCTGATCAAACCGCTGCTTTTTTCGCCACAGCTCATAGGGCGTATCACAATGGCTGTCAAACACGGCATAAGTACTCATTGAAACGCATCCTCCCAGTGGAGAATTTCCGGATTCCGGGTCTGAATCCCCTCCGGCGCATAGATTTCGATCACATCAAACCGCGGCTGCAACTCCGTGGGATTGCTCTGGAGCCACAACTCCGCTGTCGCTCGCAGGCGGTTTTGTTTCTGCGGCCCCACAAATTCCCTGGCCGTGCCAAAGCTGTCTGATTTACGCAGCTTGACCTCCACAAACACCACCTCACGCCGGGTTTTGGCAATCAGATCAATCTCCCCGAACCGCGTGCGGTAGTTGCAGGCCAGAATCTCATATCGCTTTTTTCGCAGATATGCAGCCGCTTGGCTTTCACCCCAGGGGCCCAAAAGATTAGGCTTCGCCATAGAACTTTTTCAGGAAAGTCATCCGGTGGATGGGACTTGGACCGTATTCCCGCAGGGCTTCATAATGGCGTTTGGTGCCATAGCCCTTATGCACCGCAAAACCATACTGGGGGTAGGTTTCATCCATCTGCTCCATGAACCGGTCCCGTGTCACCTTGGCCAGAATGGAGGCGGCGGCAATATTGGCACTGAGGCTATCGCCCTTGACCACCGTTCGGACCGGCAGCGGCAGCCCCGGTGCACGGTTTCCGTCCACCAGCGCCAAATCCGGGCGAACATCCATCCTGGCAACGGCCTGTTCCATCGCCCGGAACGTAGCCTGAAGGATATTGATTTCGTCAATTTCCTTTTCGCCGACCATGGCAATACCATAGGATACGGCCTCTGACACGATGACGTCAAACAGCTCCCGCCGCTTTTTGTCCGTCAGTTTCTTGGAGTCATTCAAACCGGGAATCTGCAGCTCCGGCGGTAAAATCACTGCCGCTGCGCAGACTGGCCCAGCCAAAGGGCCGCGACCAGCCTCATCTACGCCGCAGATCAGCTGGCAGCCGGATTCCAAGCACGCCCGTTCAATGAGCCAGAGGTCTGTCTGGTTTTCTTTCATATTTGAGCCTCCTTCAGCATGTCCGGCGTCTCCAAGGTAAACCGTCCCAGCTTACAGCTGCGATACTCCTCCAGCAACACCCGGGCCATGCGCTCCAGGTCCACGTCTCCGCCGGAGACCAGAAAACCGCGTTTACGGCCGGCAGCCTCCATCAGTTCCCACCCCTGGGCATCCTCCGGCATCTCAATCTTGTATCGGTCGCGGATCGCATCGGGATAGCGGCTCCATAACATCCGCATCAGGCTGCAGCCAAGGCTCTCCACGTCCAGCACATCATCCTTCACGGCGCCCGTATAAGCCAGGCGCATCCCGACCTCCGGATCGTCAAACTTTGGCCATAGAATGCCAGGCGTATCCAGCAGCAAGAGGCCTTGATCGACAGTCACCCATTGCTTCCCACGGGTCACACCTGGTCTGTTCTCCGCCTTGGCACCTTTGCGTCCGGCAATCTGATTGATAAACGTGGATTTTCCCACATTGGGGATTCCCACAATCATGAGTTTCAGTGGCCGCCCCACCTGGCCTTTTTCGGCATAACGCTGCAGCTTATCCGAAAGCAGCGCCCGGACTGCCGGCACAAAACCATTAATTCCTTTTTTGCTTTTGCAGTCCGTCGCCACCACCGCTTTGCCCTGGCTTCGAAAATACTCAGCCCAAAGACGCACCATGGCAGGATCGGCCAGATCAATCCGGTTGAGAATGATCATTCTCGGCTTGGTGCCGCAGATGGCATCCAGATCCGGATTCCGGCTGGATATGGGAATCCTGGCATCCAGAATCTCACATACCGCATCCACCAGCTTCAGATTTTCCTCCATCATCCGCCGGGTTTTGGTCATGTGGCCAGGGTACCACTGAATATTCAGCTGTTTCTCCTCCTGCGTCATGATACCAGTCCAATCCTCCCCCAATCACGGGAACTTACCGCATTCCCATAGTCATCCGTCTCGCGGCCGGGTAGCGCAATTGCCCAGACTTTCCCCAGGACACAGCGCTCATCCACCATGCCAACTGGTGCGAACCGGCTGTCTACAGAGTTGTTCCGGTTATCTCCCAGCACAAAAATATGCCCTTCCGGCACCGTAGCCGGCAGCTTCAGACCGTACTCCCCATCCCAGGAATGATTGGTCAGCGTATTGGTGTAGTCCTCGTCCAACTGCATGCCGTCCACATATACAATCCCCTGGTCATAGTCAATGTCTACTGTCTGCCCCTCCGTGGCAATGACCCGCTTGACGATCAAAGATTTGCTCCGCTCCCAATAGTAGGGCACGTTGAGCACTACAATATCACCGCTGGCAATGTCATCCGGCTGATAAAAGAAATTACTTTCCAACAGCAGAATATCGCCGTGGAACAGCGTTGGCAGCATCGAGGTCCCATCCACCCCCACCAGACGTACCACAAAAACAAACAGCAGTGTCACAAATACCGGAATGTAAATCAGGTCGTGGAGCATCTCATACAGCTCATACAGCCAGTTTTTCGGCTCCTTTTCCGCTTTTTCTTCCGACTCCAATTGGGCAGATTGCTCCACCTGTACATCCTCGATCGGTTTTTCTTCCTTTTTTATATTTTCCAGTATATCAAGATCCGGCGCCGCATCATCCTTCAGCAGTTCCCGGATTTCATCTAAGTTAATTGTATCATGAATGAACGAATTGTTCTGTTGTTCCATACGCTCTCCCCCATTGGCCCATAAGGATAGATAGTAACATTATACACAAAGTTGCAGGGAAAGAAAAGAGCCGAAAGCAGAAAATCTTAAGAAGGAAACAGGGACTTTTCTTGCATGTCTCACCAGAATCAAGCGGATGCGGCAGACAATCTGCCGCATCCGTCATAAAAGCCCATTCCAAATCAGGGAAAAATTTCTCCGGCAGCCCGGACCATCTGTTCCACCTCTGCATCGCTGTGGGCATCAGACAGGAACATGGCCTCAAACTGGCTGGGGGCTGCATAAATCCCCCGCTGCAGCAATCCCTGGTACCAGATTTTGAATCGCTCCAGGTCGGAGGACTTTGCCTGCTCATAGCCGGTAACAGGCTGATCGGTGAAAAAGACCGTCAAGATGGAACCGACCCGGTTGATCTGAACCGGAATATTTCGCAGCGCCTCCTGCAGTCCCTTCTGCAGCATCGCACCCCGGCGTTCCAGCTCTGTGTAGATTTCCGGCCGGCTCTGCAGAATTTTCAACTGTGCCAGTCCGGCCGCCATGGCCACGGGGTTGCCGGACAGCGTGCCTGCCTGATAAACCGGTCCCAGCGGCGCCACCAGTTCCATGAGCCGTTTGCTTCCGCCATAGGCACCCACCGGCATACCGCCGCCGATGATCTTGCCATAGGTAACCAAATCAGCCCGGACGCCATAATAAGCCTGAGCGCCGCCTGGCGCAAGGCGGAAGCCAGTGATGACCTCGTCAAAGATCAGCAGGCTGCCAAATTCATCGCACAATGCCCGCAGGGCCTGCAGGAAACCGGGCTGCGGCGGCACCACACCCATATTGGCTGCCACAGGCTCCACAATGACCGCTGCTACCTGCCCTGCATTGGCCTGCAGCAGACGGCGAACGCTGGCCGCGTCATTATAAACTGCCGTGAGGGTATCACCGGCAATCTCCATCGGAACACCGGCGGAATCCGGTGCGCCGCCGGTCAGGGCGCCGGAACCTGCCTTGACCAGCATGGAATCAGAATGGCCGTGATAGCAGCCGGCAAACTTGATGATCTTGCTGCGGCCTGTCGCTCCCCGCGCCAGACGCAGGGCGGACATGACGGCCTCCGTTCCGGAGTTGACCATGCGCACCATTTCCACACCGGTCATTTCACAGACCAGCTCCGCCATTTCCACTTCAATGGCCGTGGGAGCGCCGAAACTCAATCCCCTCTTTATGGCATCCGAAACCGCGGACTCCACCTCTGCATTGCAATGGCCCAGAATCAGGGGACCCCAGGAACAGATCAGATCAATGTACTCCTGGCCATCTGCATCCCAGACATGGCTGCCCAGGCCCTTTTCCAGGAACCGGGGATAGGTACCAACGGCGCGGCAGGCCCGAACAGGAGAATTGACGCCGCCAGGCAATACTTTCTGTGCCGCTTCAAACAACACTTCTGAACGGGTCATCAACCCAGCTCCCCCTTTCTCATGGCCTGGGCCAGTTCCTTGGCAAAATAGGTGATCAGAATATTGGCACCGGCCCGATAAATGGATAGGGCACTTTCACACATGACGCGATGCTCATCAATGAGACCCGCAGCACCCGCCGCTTTGATCATGGCATATTCGCCGCTGACAGAATAGGCGGCCATGGGCAGGTCAAAGGCATCGGAGCATTCCCGGATGATATCCAGATAACTGAGGGCCGGCTTGACCATCAGGATATCCGCGCCCTCTTCCACATCCAGGGCGCATTCCTTCATGGCCTCTTTTCGGTTGTGGGGATCCATCTGATACCCCCGGCGGTCACCGAAAGCAGGGGCGGAGCCGGCTGCATCCCGGAAGGGGCCGTAAAACGCCGAAGCATACTTGGCAGAATAGGACATGATTGGCGTGTTTTCAAAACCATTCTCATCCAGAATGCGGCGAATGGCAGCAACCCGCCCGTCCATCATATCCGAAGGGGCTACCATATCGGCGCCGGCCTGGACATGTGACAGGGCAGTCTTGGCCAACACCTCCAAAGTCTCGTCGTTATCCACCTCATGACCATGGAGAATGCCGCAATGGCCATGGTCAGTGTACTCGCACATACATACGTCGGTGATCACATAGCACTCCGGATAGGCCGCCTTGATGGCCCGGATTCCCTGCTGCACCACGCCGTTGGGATCCCAGGCCGAGGAACCGCAGGCGTCCTTATGGGCCGGAATGCCGAACAGCAGCACCCGGCTGACGCCGGCCTCCAGACAGGCGGCGATTTCCTCGCAGACCCGGTCCGGCGAATAGCGCCACTGGCCCTCCAAAGAAGGAATGGGCTCCTTGATATCAGTACCCTCCACCAAAAACAGCGGGTAGATCAGACTGTCCGGAGAAACTCTGGTTTCCCGCGTCATACGGCGCAGGCTGTCGCAGGTCCGAAGCCTGCGGGGACGAATGGTAAGCTCCATGATTTCTACACTTCCTTGATACACTCAATGAGAGATTCCATGGTGGCCTCCCGCGCCACCACCACGGCAATGCCGTATTTTTTTGCTTCAGCAGCCGTCTGCCGTCCAATGCAGCAGCCCAGGACCATGGACAGGTCGGCCCCCGGCAGACTCTGCACGAATCCGCGAACCGTGGACGCGCTGGTGAAGGTTACCAGCACCGGCTGCTTCAGCAGGTCCAGAACCGCCGCTGGGTTGGGCGCTTCATACACTGTATCATAGCACGGAACGTCGTCAAAGGGAATGCTGTTTTTTGAAAAGAGTTCCGGCAGGGCGTCGCTGCCCTGGCTGGCCCGGCACAGCAGTACCGGCCCTTCCACCTGGGCCATGGCTTCGGCCAAGTGAGCAGAATCATAGGTTTCCGGTACCAGATCTGCCGTCAGGCCGCGATGAGACAGCGCAGACGCCGTTTTGGGACCAATGGCAGCCAGCTTGCAGCCCGCCAGGGCTCTGGCGTCTTTTCCCAAAGTACGCAAGCGATCAAAAAAGATCCTCGGCCCCACGGGGCTGGTGAACACCACCCACCGATAGCGGCTCAGATTTGCAATGGCATGGTCCAACTCCGGGCTGGGGTCTCGTGCGACAGTACGGATGCAGGGGTATTCCGTCACATTGGCGCCCAGCTGCCGCAGACGCTCGGACAGCGTTCCGCTCCGGTCAGCAGGACGGGTCACCACGACCTCCTTCCCCTTCAGCGGCAGACTGTCAAACCAATCAAACCGGTCAGACAGGCTGCAGACCTTGCCCACCACAATGATTGCCGGGCTCTTGACCTGTGCCCGCTCTGCCGCTTGGGGAAGAGCTTGCAGGGTGGAAAGCACCTTCCGCTGACGCGGCAGCGTGCCCTTTTCCACCACAGCGGCAGGCGTCTCCGGATCCATACCGGCCTCCAGCAATCCCCGGCAGATCTTCGGCAAGGCGGAAACGCCCATGAGAAACACCAGAGTGCCGCCAGTTCTGCGCAAGGCATCAAAGTCAATGTTTAACTCAGCACCGGCTTTGGCGTGGCCCGTGACAATGTGCAGAGAGGAGCAGAAATCCCGGTGGGTCACCGGAATGCCCGCATAGGCCGGCACCGACAGAGCCGATGTGACCCCCGGCACCACCTGGAACGGAATGCCATGGGCCTGGAGCAGCTCCAGTTCCTCGCCGCCCCGGCCAAACAGGAAGGGATCTCCGCCCTTAAGACGGACAACCCGCTTTCCGGCCTGGGCCTTTTCCAGCAAAATTTGATTGATCTGTTCCTGGGGCACCAGGTGATGGCTGGATTCCTTGCCCACATCAATGGCCTCCGCCTGAGGCGGAATCAGCGCCAGAATGGCCGGGCTGACCAGCCGATCGAAGACCACAACCTCCGCCTGCTCCAGGGCCCACCGGCCCTTCTGGGTCAGCAGGCCGGGATCACCGGGGCCTGCGCCCACCAAAATCACATTGCCGTTCATCTCTGCTCACACTCCATTCTTCAGGATCTCAGCCAGTCGGGTTCCCAGGGTTTCAGCCTGAGATTTATCCCCGGTCAGCGTGCCTTTGCGGACTATGGTCTCGTCCGGGCTGACATACAGACCTGTCAGGGTCAGACTCTCCCCTTCCGTCACGGCATAGGCCGCCACCGGAGAGCTGCAGCCGCCGTCCAGTTCCCGGACAAAAGCCCGTTCTGCCAAGGCGCAGGCTGCAGTATCCGCATCCCGTATGCCTTCCAGGCAAGCCGTATCCACACCCAGTCTTGTCTGAACAGCCAGAATGCCCTGTCCCGCCGCCGGGAGTATCTCCTCTGTGGAGAAATAGCGGCTGATCCGATTCTCCAGATTCAAACGCTTCAGCCCTGCCGCCGCCAGTACCAGGGCGGAAAACTCTCCGCCGTCCAATTTTGCCAGCCGTGTCAGGACATTTCCCCGAACCGGCCGGATTTCCATCTCCGGAAACAGCGCCTTCAGCTGCAGCTGCCGGCGGCGGGAAGAGCAGCCGATGGGTTTCGACGGATCCATATGTTCCGAACCTTCCGGAAGCACCAGAACATCCCTGGGGTCCTCCCGGCTGGAAAAGGCCACCAGGGGCAGATCCTCCGGCACCTCCATGGGCATGTCTTTCAGGGAATGGACAGTGAACTCCACCCGTCCATCCCGCAGAGCCTGATCCAGCTCCTTCACAAACAGCCCCTTGCCGCCGATCTGATCCAGCGTTTGATTCAGAATCCGGTCGCCGGTGGTCTTCATGGTCACCAGCTCCAGCTCTGCATCAGGCACAGTTTGGGCCATGGCTTCCATGACCATTTCGCTCTGAATCACAGCCAGCTTGCTCTCCCGGCTGCCAATTCGGATTTTCATTCCAATTCCTCCAATACCCTGCGAATTTCCTTCGCGGCCCGGGCGGTTTTGTGGTGGTCCTTCCCGGAGGACACCACTCCGGCCACCAGCTCTTCACCAGTGCAGACCGCCGGGAAATAGAAACTGCATTCCGCTTCGCAGTCCGCCACGGACACCGGAATACCCAGGCTGTGGGCCTCTTCACCCACCTGCCGGTTCACCGCGCGGTCATTGGTAGCGGCAATGGCCAGAAACGCGCCTTCCAGATCGCCGGACCGGTAGGGCCGCCGGATCCAGGTGACGCCCTCTGCGCTGGCCTTGAGCTCCGGAGCGATGACCACAATCCGACACCCAAAGAGCCGCAGCGTGCCGATTCTTCTGGCAGCAATGGTGCCGCCGCCCACCAGCACTACAGTCCGATCGGTCAAATCCAAAAACAGGGGGAATTTCATGGGCTTTGAAGCTCCCGTCTGCCGCTTCTGCCACTGGTTGAACTTTTCCAGTTCCTGTCCGGCGATGGACTCCATGGCAGCCAGTTCTTCCCGGCTGCCGGGGCCGCTGCTGCCCAGGGAATCTGCATCATAGCACCGCAGCAGCGCGGTACAAGCCGGATCAATATCGCGGGGCACCGCCAGATCCACAGCGATCTTCGGCGGGTTGGCCACGGTTTTCAGCTGCTCCAGTGTCAGGGTATAATGGGGACTGGCCGTGGCGGACACCAGGGCGTCCATCCCCTCCAGGGCGTTCATGCGGTTGTCATAGGGCACAGTACCGCACCCGGCAGGCACCACGGTTTCTCCATGGCGGTAAGTACGCAGGGTCACCCAGACCTTGGCGCCGGCTTCCCGAAGCAGCTCCGCCGCCAGACGGCCCATCTGCCCGTTTCCCATGACCAGGATCTTTTTCTCCCGCAAAGTTCCAAGTTCCTGCTCCAGCACCTCCCGGCAACGGGTTCCCATGGAGGGTACGCCCCGGGTCACATGGACCTCGGTTCTGGCCCGCTTTCCGGCAGTCACCGCCCGGCGGAACAGGGCGGACAGGGTGGGATCGGCGGACTTTGCCTCCTGGGCCCTGTCTCTTATACACATCTGACGCTGCCGACGATATGCAGTGTGTA
>CAMBCW010000020.1 GCA_945864925.1 uncultured Clostridia bacterium | reverse complement strand
GCAAGAGAGGCCACCCTGGGGTGCGCCAGTGTGCGCACTGGCTCGCAATGACAGCATTTTTATACACTTTCAGAAATTTGTAGTTGCTTATGAAAGCCGATCATCATATTTTGCATTTATCCTTCCGCGTGCCTGCACGCTTCTTCCAGCACCTGGCCGATGCTCTCCCGGAAGACCAGATTGGCCTCGTCGTCGTAGGGCGTCTCGTCCCGGTTGATCAGCACCAGGCGATTGCCCTGATAATAGCGGATCAGGCCCGCCGCCGGGTAAACCGTCAGGCTGGTGCCGCCCACGATCAGCAGATCCGCCTCCGCAATGGCCCGCACGGCCCCCATGATGCACCGGTCGTCCAGGGACTCCTCGTAGAGCACCACGTCGGGCTTGATGGTCCCGCCGCAGCTGCACCGGGGAATGCCCGTGGACTGCTGGATGAACTCCGGGCCGTAGAATTTGCAGCATTTCTGGCAGTAGTTCCGATGGATGGAGCCGTGGAGCTCGAACACCTGCTTGCTGCCGGCCTTCTGGTGGAGACCGTCGATGTTCTGGGTCACCACGGCGGTCAGCTTTCCCTGCTGCTCCAGGGCTGCCAGGGCTTTGTGGGCCCGGTTGGGCTCCACGTCCAGCACCAGCATCTTTTCCTTATAGAACCGGTAGAATTCCGCCGGGTGGGCGTAGAAAAAGCTGTGGCTCAGGATGGTCTCGGGGGGATAGTCGAATTTCTGGTGGTACAGGCCGTCCACACTGCGGAAATCCGGGATGCCGCTTTCGGTGCTGACGCCGGCGCCGCCGAAAAAGACGATGCGGCTGCTTTCCTCAATCCAGCTTCTGAGGGTCGAAATTCTGTCCATACTCTTCCTCCATTTCCCGCAGGAGCTTTTTCTCCTGTTTGGTTTCAAAACGAAGCTGCCGGTACATGTCCGGCCGCCGCTGCCGGGTCCGCAGCAGGGATTGCTTCCTGCGCCAGCGGGCCACGGCGGCGTGATCCCCGGACAGGAGAATTTTCGGCACCGCCAGGCCGTGCCAGACCTCCGGACGGGAATACTGGGGGTATTCCAGGGTGCCGTCCCAGTGGCTCTCGTCGGTGAAGCATTCCTCGTCCCCCAGGACGCCGGGCACCAGGCGGCATACGGCGTCGGCCACGGCCATGGCGGGAATCTCTCCGCCGGTGAGGACGAAGTCGCCGATGGAGATCTCCTCGTCCACGCACTCGTCGATGAACCGCTGGTCGATGCCCTCGTAGTGGCCGCAGACCAGGATGAGGTTTTCATAGCTGTCCCGCAGCCGCCGGGCATGGGCCTGGTTGAAGGTCACGCCGCAGGGGGACATGTAGATGGTGTGCACCGGGCCGCCCACCTCGTCGCAGATGGCCTGCCAGCAGTTGAACAGGGGATCCGCCTGGAGCACGGCCCCGTGGCCGCCGCCGTAGGGATAGTCATCCACCTGGTTCTGCTTGTTGGTGGTGTAGTCCCGGATCTGCCAGGCCTCGATGCGGATCAGATCCCGTTCCTGGGCCCGGCCCAGGATGCTCTCGTTCATCATGTCCCCCACGGTGTCGGGGAACAGGGTCATAATGTCAATCCGCATCGCTTTCCATCCCCTCGATGAGATGCACCCGCACGCAGCCCTGGCTGGGGTCCAGGGGCTCCACAAATTCCTTCACAGCGGGAATCAGGTACTCCCGCTGCCCTTTGACCACATAGACGTCGTTGCCTGGCAGGGTCAGCACCTCGGTGAGTTTGCCGATCTCCACGCCGTCAGCCAGGACCGGCAGACCGATCAGGTCGGCAATGAAAGCCACGCCGTCCTCCAGCTCCACGTCCTCCCGGGCGATGGAGATTTCTTTTTGCCGCAGCTTGGCCGCGTCCTCCATGGAATCCACGCCCTCCAGCTTCAGCAAAATCATGGATTTCTGCCGGCTGCTGTGCTGCACCCGGTATTCCCGGCCGTCGATAAAGAACCGCTCATAGTCCAGCAGTTCGTCGGGATCATCGGCCCAGGGCATGACCTTCACATGGCCCTTGAGGCCGTGGGTGTTGACAATCTGCCCCGTGGGCAGCAAATTCTGGTTCATGGGAACACGCTCCTTTGCATGACTGGGAAGGCCTGAAAAGGCTTCTCCTTGAGGAGAAGCTGTCAGCCGGCCGGAACTCTGTAGGGCGGGGGCTTGCCCCCACCGCAAGCACGCAGCCAGACCAACGGCGGGGGCAAGCCCTCGCCCTACGGGATGGATCAGGCTTCAATAGCTGTATTGTACCACAGAACTTCCGGCGGCGCACCTGTTTTTCTGGGTTTACATACAATTAACTTGCCCCGGATTTCCGACTTTACATTGGAACTTTACAATAAGGCCGTAATCCAAAATTCAAAGGAGATTGATGATTATGAAAAAGAGAATGCTCGCGCTGCTGCTCAGCGCCTTGCTGGTGGTCGGCATGCTGGCCGGCTGCGCCAAGACGGAAGAACCTGCTCAGACCGAGGAACCGGCAAAGACCGAGGAAACTGCCAAGACCGAAGCGCCTGCCGCTGAAACGCCGGCTAAGGCCATCACCGTGGTCTCCCGGGAGGAAGGCTCCGGTACCCGCGGCGCTTTTGTGGAACTGATGGGTGTCCAGACGGACGAAGGCGATATGACCACGGAGGACGCGGAAATCGCCAACTCCACCTCTCTGGTGCAGAGCACCGTGGCCGGCAACGCCGCTGCCATCGGCTACATCTCCCTGGGTTCCTATGACGCTTCCGTGGTCAAGGCTCTGCAGGTAGACGGCGTGGAAGCCTCTGTGGACAACGTCAAGGCCGGCAGCTATGCTGTGTCTCGTCCCTTCGTCATCTGCTACAAGGAAGAGAACCTCTCCGAGCTGGGCCGGGATTTCATCGGCTTCATTATGAGCGCTGACGGTCAGGCCATCCTGGCGGACAAGGGCTACATCGCCATGGATGAGGGCGCCGCTGCCTACAGCGCCGCTGGTCTCACCGGTAACCTGAGCCTGGACGGCTCCACCTCTGTGGGCCCTGTCATGGAAAAGTTGGCCGAGGCCTATATGGCCATCAATGAAGGCGTGACCATCGACATCCAGCAGACTGGTTCCGGCACTGGTATCACCTCCACCATCGAAGGCTCCTGCGAGATTGGCATGAGCTCCCGCGAACTCAAGAGCGAGGAGCTGGATGCGGGCCTGACCCCTGTGACCATCGCCCTGGACGGCATTGCCGTGATTGTCAATCAGAGCAACGCTTTGGACGGCCTGACCAGCGAGCAGATCCGCCAGATCTTCACTGGCGAGGTCACGGATTGGAACCAGATCGGATAAGCAGCACTTGCCCCAGTGTCCCCCCGGAGAGGGGGGACACGGTCCCGCGCTTTCCGGAAAAAGAGGGACAAGGCCTCCGCGCCTCCGCAGCAACGGTGCGGGGGCCTGTCCCATATCTGCAAATCTGCAAGAAAGAGGAACCACAATGACCAAACTCAAGGAAACCGTCATGCACTATGTCTTTCTTCTGGCGGCCTGCGTGTCCATTGCGGCGGTGGTATTGATCTGCGTCTATCTGCTGGGCAACGGCATTCCCACCATGTTTGAAATCGGCCTGGGGAATTTCTTCGGCAAGGTCTGGAAGCCCAGCCAGGATCTCTATGGTATTTTTCCCTTTATCATCGGCTCCATTTATGTCACGGCCGGCGCCATGGTGGTGGGTGTGCCGGTGGGGATACTGTGCGCCGTGTTTCTGGCCTGCTTCTGTCCGCACCGCCTCTATCGGGTGCTGAACCCCGCCGTGCGGCTCATGGCCGGCGTCCCGTCCATTGTCTACGGCTTCTTCGGCCTGATGGTGCTGGTACCGGTGGTGCAGCGGCTGTCGGGAACCTCCGGCAAGGGCCTGCTGACAGCGTCGCTGCTGCTGGGCATCATGATTTTGCCCACGATCATCGGTACGGCGGAGCCGGCCCTGCGGGCAGTCCCCCGGAGCTACTATGAAGGCGCCCTGGCGCTGGGGGCAACCCATGAGCGCAGCGTGTTTTCCGTGGTGCTGCCGGCGGCTAAATCCGGTGTTCTGTCCGGCGTGATTCTGGGCGTGGGCCGGGCCATCGGCGAGACCATGGCCGTCATCATGATTGCCGGAAACCAGACCAAAATGCCCGGCGGTCTGCTGGACGGCCTGCGGACCATGACCTCCAACATCGTTCTGGAAATGGGCTATTCCACGGGCATCCACCGTCAGGCCCTGATTGCCACCGGCGTGGTACTGTTTGTGTTTATTCTGCTGATCAATACCTGCTTCTCCCTGGTGAAAGGACGTGAGGCCAAATGAAGCGAAGCTCTGCCCCGACCGGGCGGCGCACTGCTGCCGAGATTATGGCCCATTCCCGGAGCCAAATCTGGCTGTCTGCCGTGCTGAAGCTGCTGGTCTGGCTGGCGGCTGTCCTGACCGCCGCTGTTATTATCCTGCTGGTGGGCTACATTCTGATCACCGGCATTCCCAATCTGTCCTGGGACCTGTTTGCCTGGAAGTTCACCACGGAGAATCAATCCATGATGCCGGCCCTGGTCAACACCCTGTGCATCACGGTGATTGCCCTGCTGCTGGCTGTTCCCATCGGCGTGGGTGCCGCCATCTATCTGGTGGAGTACGCCAAGCGGGGCAACCGGCTGGTGAAGCTGGTGCGCCTGACAGCGGAAACCCTGTCCGGTATCCCCTCCATTGTCTATGGCCTGTTCGGCATGATGTTCTTCAAGGTAGCCCTGGGCTGGGGCTATTCCATGCTGGGCGGCGCCGTGACCTTGTCCATTATGATTCTGCCTCTGATCCTGCGTACCACGGAGGAGGCGCTGCTGTCGGTGCCGGACAGCTACCGGGAGGGCTCGTTTGGCCTGGGCACCGGAAAGCTGCGGACGGTGTTTTCCGTGATTCTGCCGCCGGCCATGCCGGGAATCCTGTCTGGCGTGATTCTGGCCATCGGCCGGATCGTGGGCGAGTCTGCGGCCCTGATCTTCACCGCCGGCTCCGGCAAAGATAATCTCAGTTTTGTCACCAAGGACGGCTTCAGCGTGTTTGCGCCGCTGTTCCAGTCCACCCGGACTCTGGCGGTGCATATGTACCTGCTCATGAGCGAGGGACTCTATACGGCCCAGGCCCAGGCCACAGCGGTGGTGCTGCTGGTACTGGTGGTGGGCATCAACGCCCTGTCCGGCTTTGCGGCCAAGAAACTAGCAAAGGGGAACGACCATGGATAAAATCACTGTTACCAATCTGGACCTGTTCTACGGCCAGTTTCAGGCCCTGAAACATATCAACGCCGCCTTCCCGGAAAAGGAAATCACGGCCCTCATTGGCCCCTCTGGCTGCGGCAAATCCACCCTGCTCAAGAGCCTCAACCGCATGAACGACCTGGTGGAGGGCTGCCGCATCACCGGTTCGGTGCAGCTGGACGGGGAGGAAATCTACGGCAGCATGGATGTCAACGCCCTGCGCAAGCGGGTGGGCATGGTGTTCCAGAAGCCCAACCCCTTCCCCATGAGCATCTATGACAACATCGCCTACGGCCCCCGGACCCATGGCGTTCGCTCCCGGGTGCTGCTGGACGAGATCGTGGAACGCAGCCTGACCCAGGCGGCCATCTGGGACGAGGTCAAGGACCGGCTGAAGAAAAGCGCCCTGGGCCTTTCCGGCGGCCAGCAGCAGCGGCTGTGTATCGCCCGGGCCCTGGCCGTGGAGCCGGAGGTGCTGCTGATGGATGAAAGCACCTCGGCCCTGGACCCCATCTCCACGGGCAAGATCGAAGAGCTGGCCCTGGAGCTGAAGAAGAATTATACCATCATCATTGTCACCCATAATATGCAGCAGGCGGCAAGAGTTTCCGACAATACGGCCTTCTTCCTCCTGGGCGAGCTGGTGGAGATGGGAAAAACAGAGACCCTCTTCTCCTTCCCCCGGGACAAGCGGACCGAGGACTACATCACCGGGAGGTTTGGATAATGCGGACACGATTTGATCAGCAGCTGGATCAGCTTCATGTGGAACTGATCACCATGGGCGCTCTGTGTGAGGAGGCCATCGGCCTGGTGGCCGACGCCCTGTCCCGGAACAGCACGGCCAAAGCCGAGGAAATCAGCGCCCTGGAGGTCCGGATCGACCAGAAGGAGCGGGATATTGAGAGCCTGTGCATGAAGCTGCTGCTGCAGCAGCAGCCTGTGGCCCGGGATCTGCGGGTGATCTCGTCGGCCCTGAAGATGATCTCCGATATGGAGCGCATCGGCGACCAGGCGGCGGATATTGCCGAAACCCTGTGCTACATCACCGATTCCGAGGCCGAGAGCAAGAGCCACATCACGGAAATGGCCTCTGCCGCCGGCCGTATGGTCACGGACGCCGTGGCGGCCTTTGTCAGCCGCGATATTCACCAAGCCCGGGCTGTCATGGCCTATGACGACAAGGTGGACGCCCTGTTTTCCCGGGTCAAGGCAGAATTGACGGCCATGCTGCGGGAAAATCCGGAAAATGGTGAAGTTTGTCTTGACCTTTTGATGATTGCGAAGTATTTTGAACGTATCGGGGACCATGCGGTAAACATCGCCGAGTGGGTGGAGTTCTCCCTGACGGGAAAGCATGCGGAAGAAAATGCAAAATGAGAAATGCAAAATGCAAAATTGAGGTGTCCGCTCCGCGGACGGATTAAAATGACCGTAGGGGCGGCCCGGCGTGGCCGCCCGTTGGGACGACTGCCGGAAAAGAATGGAGAAACAGGAGCCGATTATGATCTATGTGTTAGAGGATGACGACAACATCCGCAAATTGATATTGTATGCCCTGCGCACCAGCGGGTTTGAGGCCCAGGGCTTTGACCGGCCCTCCGCGTTCTGGCCGGCCATGGAGGGACAGCTGCCGCGGCTGCTGCTGCTGGACATCATGCTGCCGGAGGAGGACGGCCTCAGTGTTCTGCACCGGCTGCGTCTGGCGCCGGAGACGGCCCGGCTGCCGGTGATCATGCTGACGGCCAAGGGCAGCGAGTATGATAAAGTGGTGGGCCTGGACGCCGGCGCCGACGACTATGTACCAAAACCCTTCGGCATGATGGAACTGGTCTCCCGGATCAAGGCGGTGCTGCGCCGCACGGAACCGGCGGCCCAGGAGGAATATCACATCGGCAGTCTCTATGTGTGCCCGGCCCGCCATCTGGTGCTGGCGGACGGTGAGGAGGTCCGGCTGACGCTGAAGGAGTTTGAACTTCTGTGTCTGCTGCTGCGCAATGCCGGCGTGGTATTGACCCGGGACGCCCTGCTGAACCAGATCTGGGGCTACAGCTTTGACGGAGAAAGCCGCACGGTGGATGTGCATATCCGGAACCTGCGCAAGAAGCTGGGAGATGCCGGCGCCTGCATCGAGACGGTCAAGGGCATCGGTTATAAGATCGGAGGAACGCCCCATGGCTAAAAAAATCTATCAGGCCATCTGTCTGGTGGCGGCGCTGGTTCTGGTGCTCAGTTCCGCGGTTCTGACGGCGGTGCTCTACAGCCATTTCACGGAGCAGACCCAGCGGGAACTCCAGGTGGAGGCTGTCTACATTGCCCATGGCCTGGATCTGCAGGGAGAGCCCTATCTGGACACCCTGGGGGACCGGACCCGCCGCATTACCCACATCGCCGCGGACGGTACGGTGCTCTTTGACAATGAAGCGGACGTCGCTTCCATGGAGAACCATCTGGACCGGGAAGAGGTCCGGCAGGCGCTGGAAACCGGGACCGGAACCGGCAGCCGCACCAGCCGTACCCTGGCGCAGGACACATTTTACTATGCCAAGCGGCTGCCGGACGGCTCGGTTCTGCGCCTGGCGGCCACGCAGCGGTCGGTTTGGGTGCTGCTGGTGAGCGTACTGCAGCCGGTGGCGGTGGTGATTCTGCTGGTGCTGATTCTGGGCGCCGTTCTGGCGCACCAGGTGTCGGCCCGCATTGTGGCGCCTATCAACAGCCTGGATCTGGAGCATCCGGAACAGAACCAGGTCTATGAGGAAGTTTCGCCCCTGCTTAGCAGCATTGCCCGACTGCGGAGGACCATTGACCGCCAGCTGGCCGATGCCCGGCAGAAGCAGCAGGAGTTCCGCCTGATCACTGAGCATATGTCCGAGGGCCTGCTGGTCATCGACGGCCAGACCAATCTGCTCAGCTGTAATGGAGCGGCCCTGGCGCTGCTCCATGGAGCGGCCAGCCCGGAGCCCGTCAGCGTCCTGGCCCTGAACCGCAGCGAAGCCTTCCGCACGGCGGTGCGGGAGTCCCTGGAGGGCCGCCACTGGGAGGGCCAGCTGGAGGTCGGTGGGAGAACCCTGCAGCTCATGGCCAATCCGGTCCGGCAGGGGGAGGAAGTCACCGGCGCAGTGCTGCTGGTGGTGGATATCACGGAGCGGGCCCAGCGGGAGGCGCTGCGGCGGGAGTTTTCCGCCAATGTGTCCCATGAACTGAAAACGCCCCTGACGTCCATTTCCGGTTTTGCGGAGCTGCTGAAGTCCGGCGTGGTTGCCAAGGAAGACGTGCGGGACTTTGCAAGCAGCATCTATGACGAAGCTCAGCGGCTGATTCGCCTGGTGGAGGACATCATCCGCCTGTCCGCCCTGGACGAGACGGATCTGCCCGGGGAGATGGCGCCGGTGGATTTGTATCAGCTGGCCCAGCAGCAGGTGCGCCGCTTGGAAACGGAGGCGGAGAAACGGCAGGTGGAAGTCTCGGTTCTGGGCGGCAGCGCCGTGGTCACAGGCAACGCGTCGGTGCTGGGAGAGATGATCTATAACCTCTGTGACAATGCCATCAAGTATAACCATCCCGGCGGGACGGTGGACGTGGTGGTGATGACAGGGGAGGAGACAAAGCTCCTGGTGCGGGACACCGGAATCGGAATTCCGCTGGAGAGCCAGAACCGCGTGTTCGAGCGGTTTTACCGGGTGGACAAGAGCCACTCCAAGGACGTGGGCGGCACGGGCCTGGGCCTGAGCATCGTGAAGCACGGCGCCCAGCTCCACAACGCCAAGCTCACGCTGGAGAGCACCGAGGGCAAGGGTACCACCATCACGGTCCGGTTTCCGACAGAACGTTGAGATTTGCGGAACTCCATAACACGCCGTAGGGGCGGCTATCAGCCGCCCGCATGCTGCAAGGCGGAAGCGCCTGCGGAAAGGACGGATTGCCACGTCGGCCTTTGGCCTCCTCGCAATGACATGCATTTTTGAATGCACCGCGGTGAACGAAACGTGCTTATGTAGGGCACGACCACTGGGCGTGCCCAGGTTGTCGAAAAACTATGTAAAAGAGTTTGGTGACTGAGCAGCGGGGAATGGCCCAGGCCAGCCTCTCTTGCCCTTTCAGGGCAATTCACCTTCTGTGTGCAAGGGGTTAAGATCCGGGTTGGCACTAAGCCTTTGCCCTGCACTTCGTTTGTGCAAAGGCAAGTGCCTGCCCAACCGCTGCGGTCGCTTGACTCCGCCACAGGCGGCGCTTCCTTGCGGACCCCTTGCGCGTTCAATAAAACAGGTTTTTCGAACTTTTTAAAGTTCGAAAAACCGCACCCAGCGGGGCGAAAAGACTTTTTCGACGCGCTGGGCACGACCACTGGGCGTGCCGCTTGCAGGCAGCTGCATTCCTTTCTCAACTGCCAAACGGCGCGCCGGGTCGTCGCGCCCTGCATTCTTCTGCTGTTTCACAGCAATGACAGGCATTGTTAGATGGCGCGGGCGGCCACATCGGGCCGCCCCTACGGGTTACGGTGTACCCCGTTAACGGAATTTCTAATCCGCCCGCGCAGCGGACACCTCAATTTTTCATTTTTAATTTTTAATTCCCTTTTCCCGCCCGGTGCGGATATGAAGCCCCTGGACAAGCGCATGTCCAGGGGCGTTTTCAGCTATTTGCGCAGGGAAATGTTCAGCATATCCAGGGCGTCCGCATAGGCATCGTAGAAAGCGTCAGCTGTGGTGGGAACGCCGCGGGCGGCTTCAAACCACTGGCAGGGCTCCAGCCGGCATCCGTGGAACAGCGCCGCGAACCGGCGGCCCTGACCCATGGCCTCGGCATAGGGCAGAATTTTGTAGAAATACTGGGGATCCCGCCGGAGCATCTGCGTCACATGGCGGTCGGTGGTGTTGAGCAGGAACCGCCGGAACCCCAGGGTCTGGCCAATGACCTCGTCGCCATAGGGCCGGCGCAGACCGCCGTGGGCGGTTTGCCAGCCGATCAGGGCCGTGACGGCCACGGTGGGGAGCATGGTCAGGGTTGCACCGCCCATGCCGCCGATGATCAGCAGGCCCAGGCCGCAGGCCGCGCCGAAGCCGGTCCACACCCAGTCGTTGAGGTAGTAGGCGCCGCAGGCCCGCTGTACCAGCCAGCCCATGGCGAAGCCTGCAATCAGGGACACGAACAGAAACAGACCATGAAGCTTTTCCGGTGCGACGGCATCCATGGCCAGGAACGCCGCCAGTGCGCAAACCAGGCAGCACAGGCCCCGCAACAGGGTCGGCGAGCCGCTGCGCTTGTCGTACAGCCGCTTGGACCAATAGCGTGGGATGACCGCCATGGCCTTTTCCCCCACTTTTTTGTAGCGCAGGCTGGCGCCGTCGCAGAGGGTTTCCCCGCCGAAGAGCAGGTCAAAGAGCTTGCGCTCAAAGGCCCGGCGCTCATTTCCCATGGCCATGCGCCGCCGCAGGATCACGTTCCCCGCTTTGTTGACATAGAACGACACATAGCCCAGCACGGCCCAATGGCTGACCAGCATGTTGAAATCGGCATGGCCACCGGCCAGCAGGAAGGGAATGTCGCCCGGGGTGACGCCGTCCGGAGGCAGGGCCCTGGCCTGAACCCGCAGCGGCGGGTTTTTCAGGAACCGGAGCCAATACAGCAGCGCCAGGGCCAGGAGGACGAAAATAATGGTGGTCATAACCGGCGACAGCTTGCTCTCGCCGTAGTTGCCGGAGAAGTATCCCTCCGGCAGGGTCAAAATCATGGTCAGGGTGTCATTGTCCCGCATGATTTCGTGGTTGGAGCCGGTGATGGTCTGGCCGTCAGAGGTGACGGTGATCAAATCCTCCACCAGGGAGCCGAAATAGCCGCTGGTGAACCGGGGGGTGCTGCTGAATGTGTCAGGCAGCCGGATGGAGAAGGTCAAAAGACCGATTTGATAGTCCTGCAGGGACAGCAGGGGCGCCGTGAGAACCTGGCTGGCTTCCCCGGCGGAGACCAGACCGCTGAGCGTATAGGACAGACGGAAGGTCTGGGTGCCTGTGAAGCCCTTGCGGTTGGAGACAGTCAGATATTTCACGCCGTTTTCCTTGGAAGAGCTGGTCCAGTAACCCTCAATGTCCGCTTTTTTCGCTCCCTGGGGGAAGGAAAAGCGAATTTCCTCCAAAGTCCCCACAATGGCCAGCTCCACGGTCTGCGTCACGGACATGCGGCCGCTGCTGTCCAGGACGCAGGAAATCTCCATGGAGCGGATGGCCGTTTCCGATTCCAGAGCGCTGAGGTCCGGCCCGACGGTCTGGGACGGCTCCTCCGCGGACGGCTCCTCCTGGGGCGCTTCTGCCGGCGCGGTGTCCCCAGAGCCGTCTTCCGCCGGTGTGTCCGCGCCCACGAGGTCCTCTGCCGCCGGATCCTCCGGCGTCTGGGCTGGATCCGCCAGGGCCGCGGGGCAGACCGCCAGCAGGCAGCAGCACAGCAGCAGTGCCGCCAAAACTCGTCTCATAGTATTCCTCCTATGGTACCCTCCGCCGGCAAGAGCGCGCCCTTGGGCGGGGAAGGCATGCATGCAACAATAAAATCTCATCATAATTGTATCATAAGAGGGGAAAAAAGACAATATCGTGAAAGCACGCCATGCTTTTTTCTTGTATTGCCGCTGCAGGAGGGAGGGGAGGCGCACAGACGCCCCGGCCCTCCCGAATATGGGAAGGCCGGGGCGCAGTGCGCGCTTCGGATCAGTAGAGGAAGCCGGCTGGATTCACGGATTCGCCATTGAGATAGACCTCAAAGTGCAGATGGGGCTCTTCGGCGGCCTCAATCAGGGCGGTACTGCCTACGGTGCCCAGTACCTGGCCCGCGGTGACAGTGTCGCCGGCCACCACTGCAGGCACCTCTTCCAGGTTGCAGTAATGGCTGGCATAGCCGCCCTCGTGCTGTACCACCACGGTGTAGCCGTAGTATTCGTCCTCAAAGACGGCGGAGACAGTGCCGGATTTGGCGGCCCGGACCTCCTGGCCCAGAGGGGCGGCCAGATCCACGCCGTTGTGGACCCGCCAGTCCTGGGTGGTGGCGTTGTAGGTCAGGTGGTCCATGGCATAGTCCTGCACCACGGTGCCGCTGACAGGCATGACAGCGTCCTCCACGATACGGTCCACAGGCGCTGTGGCCTCCGCCGAATCTGCTGCCTCGCCGGAAGCGGCCTGAGCCTCACTCTGCGCATCGGCCGGCTGGCCGGCGGACTGTGCGGACTGCTGTGCTGCGGGGTCCTCCACTGTGACCGGCACGGAGAGACTTTCCTCCACAGCCTGCTTTTCCTTCATGGCCCCTGAGACGAACAGCCATGCGGAAACGCCGACGGCCACCAGACACAGGGCCAGCAGCATGTAGTAGCCCTTGGTTTTCCAGAAACGTGCGAAAGAGTTGGATTCATTGTTTTGCATCATTTTGCACCTCCGATGGTAGTATCGACCAGGGGAGGGAAAAATATACAGAAAAAATCAGGATATGCGGCAGAATAAGCCGGCACGGGAAAATCTGAGACCCTTTTGGTCCCGCGTTTCCTGTGCAGAGGCGCCTCATGAACCAGCCCTCCGGCACAAAGCGCCCCTGCGCAAGGATTGGCCCTTGCGCAGGGGCGGCGTGGATTGCGGATCGTTCGTGCTGTGTGCGGGCCGGTTACGGCTCCACCGGTATGCTGGATTGCACCTGCGGCTCCTGCGGCGCCTCGGCCAGGCCCACGTCATAGAAAATCTGTACCAGGGGGGAGTCCGGCCCCAGGAACAGGATGTTGTTCCCGTTGGTCAAGCTGGCCTTAGCGGCGTCCAGACTGCGGACGAAGTTATAGAACTCCGCTTTGTCCGGATCGGAGTAGGCATCGGACAGGATGCGCATGTACTCCGCTTCGCCCTCGGCCTGAATGATCTCCGCCTGGGCATTGGCCTCGGAAATCTTGATTTCCACTTCCTTGTCGGTTTCGGAGCGGATCATCTGGGCTTCGCTCTCGCCCTCGGCGGTGTACTGGGCGGCAATGTTGTTCCGCTCAGAGATCATGCGCTGGTAGACGGCTTCCTTGTTGTCGTCGGGCAGATCCAGCCGCTTGGTTTCCACGGCAATCAGCTCGATGCCGTATTGCTCCAGGCCGTTGCCCACGCCGTCCTTGATGGCGGCAGCCAGTTCCCCGTCCCGGCCGGAGATGACCTCGGTCTGGTTCATGCCGGAGATGGTGTTTTTCATGGAGTTGTAGACCAGGGTGGACAGGCGGCTCTCGGCGTTGGAAATGCTGGAGTTCAGGGTCTGGATGAACTTCTGGGGATCCTCGATGCGCCACAGGACAAAGGAATCGGCCACCATGGTCTTTTTGTCCTTGGTAATCACGTCGGAAACCGGCAGGTCATACAGCAGCACGGTCTTGGGCAGGGTCTGCTGGTCCTGGATGATGGGCAGCTTGAAGCTGATGCCGGCCTGATCCCGGATGTCCACCACCTTGCCGAACTGGCGGATGATGGTATATTCATTCTGCTGGGTGACCACAAAGCAGCTGGACACGCCGATGAGAATCACCACGACCAGGACAATCAGCAGGATTTTGATGGCTTTTTTCATTGGGCAGCCTCCTTTGCACCGTCAAAGCTGAACATATTCAGATGGTTGCCGTTCTCGTCGGTCAAAATCACCTGCAGACCCGGCAGCAGATCCTCCATGGTTTCATAATACATACGCTGCTTGGTGATGCCGGGGAATTTGCTGTATTCTTCATACATGGCGTTGAAACGGGCGACCTGACCGGTGGCCTCGTTGATGCGGCTGGCCTTGGTGGCCTCGGCCTGCTGGAGAATCCGGTCTGCTTCCGCTTCCGCAGCGGGCAGCTGCTCGGAGCGGTATTTGTTGGCGTTGTTCAGGGCCGTTTCCTTGCCCTGCTTGGCGTTTTCCACGTCCTTGAAGGCTGCCAGAACCTCCGCCGTGGGCGGCTCGGCATCCTGGATGGTCAGGTTCACCAGCTGGATGCCCAGGTCCTCCTGCTCCATGCGGTTGATGATCTTCTCCTTGATTTCCGCCTGGATCTGGCTCTTGCCGCTGGTGATCACATCATCCACCGGATACAGACCGATGGTGTCGCGGATGTAGCTCTGGGCCAGGGTCTTGAGGATCCCGGCGGCGTCCTGGCTGTTGTACAGGTATTTCACCGGATCGGTCACCCGGTACTCCATGAAGAAGTCCACGTTGACAAAGTTATAGTCGCTGGTGATCATCAGGCTTTCCTCGTCCTTGGATTCGTTGGTGTACAGGTCATAGCCGATGGCGATGCCTTTGATGGTCATATCCACCTTCTGCACTTCCTGGATGTAGGGGATCTTGAAGTGGAGACCGGGGGAGGTGACGGTCTGGGGGACGCCGAAGGTGGTAACCACAGCGTTTTCCTGCTCACCAATGGTATAGAAGGAATTCAGGGCAGTAACAGCGACCAGGAGGACGCAGACCACCGCCACCACGATGAGCACAATCTTTTTGCTGTTGGGCCGCTTGGCTTTTTTGGGCCGCTGGGACTGAGGACCGGGACGGTACTGATACTGGAAGTTGTCGTTGGGATTGTAGGATTGATCGTCCATGGCAAGCTCCTTCTCTCTGCAGTGTAGTTTGTTGGATTGTGAAATCAGTATAGCATATAGGCGTAAAAAAAGCGTGAACAGATTGTGTCCACGCCATTAGACTGGGATTAAGAAAAATCCTGGTACCCCGTAGGGGCGGCCTGTGGCCGCCCGCCGGGCGCCCGAAACCCCTGCCGGCCGCCGCGCGCCCGGGGCGGGGCGCCCGACGGCGTGCCCAGCAGTCAAATAAGTCCGCGAAGCGGGCACCTCAATTTTTCATTTATCATTTTGCATTTTGCATTTCCAGCGCGGCCAGCTTCAGGCAGGTGCAGAACACATCCATGGCCATTTCCAGCTCCGCCACAGGGGGCAGGCTGGGGGCGATGCGGATGTTGCTGTCCTGGGGATCCCTGCCATAGGGGAAGGTGGCGCCGGCGCCGGTCATGACCACGCCGGCCTCCTTGCACAGAGCCAGGGTGCGCTTGGCCAGGCCGGGAGCCGTGTTGACGCTGACGAAATAGCCGCCCTTGGGCCGCTGCCAGGAGGCGATCTCCAGAGGCGCGATCTCCTGCTCCAACCAGCGCAGGACGCACTGGAACTTGGGCCGCAGCACCTGGGCATGGCGCTGCATCAGCTCCAGGGTGTGGGCTTTGTTCTGCAGATATTTTACATGGCGCAGCTGGTTGACCTTGTCGGCTGAGATCATCTGGATCCCCAGCAGACGCTCCATGTACTTCTGATTGTCCACGCTGGCGGCCATGACGGACACGCCGGCGCCGGGCAGGGTGATCTTGGAGGTGGAGGCGTATTCAAAGACCATATCGGGGCTGCTGGCTTCGCGGCACAGGGTCAGAATGTCCTCAAAGGGCTGGAACTCGCCCTCGAATTCATGGACGCAGTAGGCATTGTCCCACATGATGATAAAGTCCGGGGCGGCGGGCTTCAGGTTGGCCATGCGGTGGACGGTTTCCGGGGAATAAACAATGCCGTCGGGGTTGGAATACTTGGGCACGCACCAGATACCCTTCACCGCGGGATCCTGCACCAGTTCCTCCACCAGATCCATGTCGGGGCCGGTGGGCGTCATGGGAATGTTGATCATTTCCGCACCAAAGGATTCCGTGATCTTGAAGTGGCGGTCATAGCCGGGGCAGGGGCAGAGGAACTTGACCTTGTCCAGCTTGGCCCAAGGCGTGGGGCTGTGGAGCAGGCCGTGGGTGTAGGCCTTGGAGATGGTGTCGTACATGAGGGTCAGACTGGCGTTGCCGCCCACGAAGATTTCCTCGGGCTTGCAGCCCAGCAGTTCCGCAAAGAGCTTCTTGGCGGCGGGGATACCGGTGAGCTCACCGTAGTTGCGGACGTCAATCCCATCGGAGACGCAGTCCTCAGGGGTCTGCAGCACGGTCAGAATATCGCTGACCAGATCCAGCTGCTCCTTGCCGGGCTTGCCCCGGGCCATGTTCAGCTTCAGGCCCCGGGCCTTCAGATCTTCAAAATGGGCTTTGACCTGTTCGTATTCCGTCTGCAGCTGTGCAGCAGTGCGGGTCGCGTATGCGTTCATGTGTCATCAATTCCCTTCTGTTGAAGTAGCTCCATTATATCATGGGATGAGAAAAAAGACACCCGGAAAAACAACGTTTTTTCCGGGATGTTTTTAGCCAGAACAGCTAAACTGGTTAACTTATGGGAACGCAGCGGCACACCCGGGCGCTCCTGCGCAGGAGAACCCGGGTGTGCCGTTGCTGCCGGACTTATTTTCCGTAAACCAATACCGGAACGCCGACTTCGATGTTTTTGAAGAGCTCTTCCATGGCCTCCGTCGGAGTATTGACACAGCCGTGGGAGCCATTTTTGATGTAGTTCTCGCCGCCGAACTTGGTGCGCCATTTGGCGTCATGAATGCCGATCATATAGCCGACAAAGCCCACCCAGTAGTCCACATGGACGTTATAATCCTCGCCGGAGAGCCAGCAGTCAGTATCCTTGTTTTCTACCTTGTACAGACCGGGGGGCGTGGGATAGCCCCAGGAGGCGCCGGTGACCACATCGGTGGTCAGAAAGACCTCGCCGTCCTTGAAATATGTCATGGTCTGATTGGGAATGTCGATTTCCACATATTCCTCTCCCAGGGTGAAGGCCTCGCCCTTGCGCCAGCACAGCCAGGGGGCTTCCAGGTCCGCGTCCTCCATCTCCAGCAGGGTTTCGGTCAGCAGGGAGAGCAGGCCTTCTTCATCCACATCGTAGTCCACAGTCAGAAAGTCGATGGGTTTGACGCCGCCGATGTAGGCGTCCAGAAGATAGGGAGTGCTGCCGGCCTTATATTCAACTGCCCACTGGCCAATGAGTGCCCGCAGGGCGTCCTCGTCCACCAGAATGCTGCCCTTTTCCGAGGTTTTCAGAACCTGGTGCAGCTGCTCCTGGGAGAGCGTTTCCTTGGCGTCGTGGAAGTCCACGGTGATGGTCAGATCCCGGATGTCCTCTGCCAGCATGGCGGGGAAATCAAAGAATGTGTTGGCCACGGTTTTTTCCGGCGGCAGGTAGCAGTCGGGGCAATCCGTCACCTCAAAGCGGGTCTCCACGGGACCCAGCGTGTCAATGACCGCAGCGCCCAGGGTCTGGGCCATGGCGTCCTGCACCTGGGATACCTGCAGTACAGTGCCGGGCACTTCCTCGTGCACCTGATAGATGCCGTTCACCAATTTGGCATAAGCATTCTCAGCCGCTGTCCGGGGAATGACCACCAGATCCTCCATGGCTGCGTACAGATCCAGATGCTCCAGGGAAATGGATACGGTGGGATTCTGCGGATGGGGCTGCTTGTTCCACTGCAGCTTTTCCTTGACGGACAGTCCGGCGAACTGCTTGGGCTCCATGCGGTCGAAGACCGTAAAGCAGGCGTCCACAGCGGCCTGGGTGTCAGCCAGGACGCCCAGCTGATCCAGGGTGTAGATCCCGATGACGACGCCGTTTTCCGTTACGGTGAAGCAGGATTGGGCGACATTGTCCTGCATCCGGTTATACATGCGGTAGACGGCGCTCTGGGCATCCTCCGCCTGACTGACGGCGCTGCCCGTCAGCAGGAAGCCCGCCACGCCGGCGGCCAGTACCAGCACCACCAGGATGATACAAATGATATAGGTCTTTTTCATGTGTATTCTCTCTCCGATCTCCCACAGCTTACAAAAAGCATCTCTCTTTGACATTATAACGTTCAATGGCAAAAAAAGCAACGCCGCTTTGGCGAAAAATGCAGGACGGGACCTGCCCCGGCGGCTTCCCGTCCTGTGCACCTCCGGAGGGAGGGAAGAAGGGAGGAACCCGGTTGTGCAGCGGCAGATTTTGTGGTATAATTCATACCAGAATACATGAAAAACAACGATATGGAGGAACCGAACCATGGATCAACCCATTCCCGTGAGAAGCCAGCTGAATCCCGGCGATTGCTGGGCAGTGGAGGATATTTTCCCCACGGAGGAGGCCTGGGCCCAGGCCCTGGAGGCCTGCAAGGACCTGCCCCAGGAAGTTGGCGCCTATAAGGGTCGCCTGGGAGAAAGCGCCCGGACGCTGCTGGACTATCTCAGCCGCATGGAGGCCGTCAACCGCCAGGTGGAGAAGATATTTGTCTATGCCATGCTGCGTCTGGACGAGGACACCGCCCACAGCGCCCACCGCGCCATGAAGGGCCGCTGCTTCAGCTTTTTGGTGCAGCTGCAGAGCGCCGCTTCCTTTGAAGGTCCGGAGCTGGTGGCCATCCCCGACGAAACCCTGGAGGCCTGGTATGTTCAGGAACCGGAGCTGGAGAAATTCCGCCGCTATCTGACCAAGGCCCGTCTGGGCAAGGAGCACATTCTCTCCCCCGCGGAGGAGGTCCTGCTGGCCGGCGCCGCCGAGGTTGGCAGCGCGCCCGGCGACGTGTTCAACACCTTCTCCGACGCCGACCTGACGTTCCCCGACGCCGCCGACAGCCAGGGCGAGGCGCATGCTGTCACCAGCGGCACCTATCTGGCCCTCATGGCCAACGCCGACCGGACCCTGCGGAAAAATACCTTCCAGGGCTTCTACGACACCTATAAGCACTATGAGAACACCCTGGCCGCCGCCTACAACGCGGAGGTCAAGAAGAACATCTTCTTTGCCCGGGCCCGGAAGTACCCCAGCGCCCTGGCCGCCGCCCTGGCCCCCAACGAGGTGCCCGAGTCCGTCTATCACAACCTGATCGCCTCGGTTCGGGGCAATCTGGACAAGATGCACCGCTATATGGCCCTGCGGAAGAAGATCATGGGCGTGGACGAGCTGCATATGTATGACCTCTACGCCAACATGCTGCCCGAGGCCGGACAGGTGATCCCCTTCTCCCAGGCCCGGGACGAAGTTCTGGCCGCCACCAAGGTTCTGGGCGAGGAATACCACGCCGTCCTGCAGAGCAGCTTTGACCACCGCTGGATGGACGTCTATGAAAACAAGGGCAAGCGCTCCGGCGCCTATTCCTGCGGCTGCCCCGACGTGCATCCCTTCGTCCTGCTGAACCACAAGGATACCCTGAAGAGCGAGTTCACCCTGGCCCACGAGATGGGTCACGCCATGCACTCCTACCTCAGCGACAAAAACCAGCCCTCCATCTATTCCGACTATGTGCTCTTCGTGGCGGAGGTGGCCTCCACCTGCAACGAGGCCCTGCTGATGCAGCACCTGCTGGGCCAGACCACGGACAAGGCCAAGCGGGCCGTGCTCATCAACCACTTCCTGGAGCAGTTCCGCACCACCCTCTACCGTCAGACCATGTTTGCCGAGTTTGAACTGAAGGCCCACCAGCTGGCCGAGTCCGGCGAAACCCTCACGGCCCAGAACCTGAACGAGCTGTATTATCAGCTGAACAAGGATTACTACGGCGACGAGACCGTGGTGGATCAGAGAATCGAGATTGAGTGGGCCAGAATTCCCCACTTCTACCGCCGGTTCTATGTCTACCAGTACGCCACGGGCTTCTCTGCCGCCATGGCCCTGTCCAGCCGCATCCTGAAGGAGGGCGAGCCGGCGGTCCGGGATTACCTGAAGTTCCTGTCCGGCGGCTGCTCCACGGATCCCGTGAGCCTGCTGAAGATTGCCGGCGTGGATATGAGCACCCCCGAGCCGGTCAATGCCGCCCTGGAGCTCTTCGGCCGGCTGATCGGCGAGCTGGAAGAGCTGGCGGAGGGCTGAGCCAATGGTGACTCTCGCACAACGGATTGAGGCCCTCCGGACAGAGAAGGGCCTGACCCGGCCGGCCCTGTCCCTGGCTCTGGGGCTGCCGAAAAACGCCGTGGAAAAGTTTGAAACCGGCCGCCAGACGCCCACCAAGGACCAGCAGACCAAGCTGGCCAACTATTTCGGTGTCTCCCTGGCCTATCTCCAGGGCGTCAGCGATGATCCCACTCGGCAGGACAGCTGGATGACCGCCGCGTTGTCCGATGCGGAGCCGGAGCCGGAGACGCCGGTCCTCCGGCCTGCCCCCAGGCCCAAGGCACCCGCTGCCGACGGGCAGGGCGGAATCCTGACGGCGCTGCTGAGCAACAAGGCCTTCCATGATACCCTGAAGGCCGAGATTCTGGAGGTCCTCCGCACCCGGGAGGGCCAGGAACTCCTGGCCCAGATCGTGAAAAAGGAACTGGACCGCCAGAAATAAGAGAAACGGAACCCCCTGCCGCATGGCCGCGGCAGGGGGTTTTGTGAATGACGGAAGCACTGTAGGGCGGGGGCTTGCCCCCGCCGCAGACTGTCGATAAACGATAGAAAAGTGCGCCGTGACTGAGCAGCGGGGGATGGCCCAGG
>CAMBCW010000019.1 GCA_945864925.1 uncultured Clostridia bacterium | reverse complement strand
CCACTGCGCAGCAGAAATGGGTCTGTCGGTATCCAGCCGTTGCAAACTAGTTATTCCGGCCGGCATTCCTGGAAGCCAGGATCAGCAGGAAGAGGACGAGTTTACCAGAGTCCTTCGGGCGCGGCAGCGGGCAGCTGGTAGCGCATGATTGAGTATCGACCGGAGGAAGGTCAATTTGTCTGTGAGTTTATTTCTCGGTTCCCTACCACGGACACCGGACGTCCATTCCAGCTCTACGATTGGCAGAGAGAATCCATCATGGAGTTTTACTCCACCATGGACGTGGATGAGGAAACCGGTGAGACGGTGCGCAAGTACCAATACCTGTATGATGAGATCCCAAAGAAAAATGGAAAGTCTGAGACGGCTGCTCCGCTTGGGTTGTACCATTTATTCGGTGACGGCGAGCTTAATGCGGAAGTTTACATCTGTGCAGCGGATAAGGAGAACGCCTCTATTGTCTATAAGGCTGCCATCTATATGCTGGAACATGCCGATTGGACGATCAGGATGCTGCAGACCGGTGAGCTCAAAAAAGTCGATAGCAGCCGTAAGATTGAATACCGGCGCAGAGAAATGCGGGCAGACGGGAGCTGGTATTGGACAACAATCGGGATTTTGCAAGTTTTGTCCGCTGAGGCATACAGTAAGCACGGATATAAGCCAAGCTGCGTTATCTTTGACGAACTCCATGCACAGCCGAACCGGGACTTATGGGACGTTATGACGTTTGGCGCCGGATCCAGCAGGCGGCAACCGGTTTGGATTGTGCTCACCACTGCTGGAGACGATCCGGACAGAAACTCAATCGGTTGGGAAGTCCATGAAAAAGCGACTGCCGTACGCGACGCCAGGCTGCTGAAAGATATCCAGCGAAATGGGAAAGACCCGAGGCAAATTCTCTCTCTGCGCCATGTCGCAGACGAAGATCTACCGGCCGCCATCGATGATCTCTTGAGCCGTGACCTGGAAAACTGGCTTCCGGTTATGTACGGCCTGACCGCATTTTATGGTACTGATCCGGATGACCTGGCTAAAATCGACATTTACGATGAGAATTTGTGGTATCGATGCAACCCCTCCCTTGGCAAGCATCTGAAAATCCGGACTCTGCGGGCGGAAGCCAAGGAAGCCAGAACAAGCGAAGCGGCGGAAAAATTATTCCGCTGGTTGAGGCTTAACCAATGGATCTCTGTCAAATCAGTATCCTGGCTATCTCTTACCCTCTATGACAAACTGCAATGGGGCCCAAGCAAGAGAAAAGATAGGGAAGATTGGGTTGAACAGCTGAAAGGGCTCACCTGTTATGGAGGCGTTGACCTATCGTCCACAACCGACCTGACAGCCTTCGTTCTGTTTTTCCCGGCACAGACAGGCCTTGAAAAGGCCGTCTGGCTGCCATATATCTGGCGCTCCAGCAAGGACCTGGACGCCGCGGAACGTCGCGACCGCGCCCCTTATCGAGATTGGGCCCGCGCCGGTTTTATTACCATTTGCCCAGGAGACACAATTGATTTTGCAGATGTTGAGCTGACGATTGCAGCAGCAAAAGAAAAATATGATCTGAAAATGGTCGGATTTGACCCATACCTATCCCGAACCATCACCCAACGGCTACAGCCCATTGTTGACATCATCGAGGTTCCCCAGGACATGAAAAACATGTCCCCGGCCATGAAGGAAATCGAGGCCGGATGTTTGAACCACGAGATGCTGCACGTCCACAACACCTGCTTCCGCTGGACATTTGGCAACGTCCGTTGCCATGTGGACGGAAATGAGAATAAGAAGCCCATGAAAAACAAATCCCCCGGCAGAATCGACCCAGCCGTCGCACTGATTACAGCCGTAGCAACCTGGATGATTAGCCGGAATCAAAAGCCTGACCTGGCTGCAGCGATGGAACGGGAAGGATTTAGTTTATAGGAGGCAGTATGAAAAATCTGAAAAAAGTGCTCGGTGACCTACTCAGTGATTTTGTCTTGATCCTGGGCGGCGCAATGATCGCGGTCGGCGTCGGAATGATCTATCTCCCAGCCGGTGTGATTGCGGCAGGCGTCCTCGTTGTAGCCGGTGTTGCACTTGACAATCGCGGCGGAGGTGGTGACGCGTGAGCATGGTCAGCGGGATCCGCCGTGGGAGACAAAAGCCAATCAATGCAACCACGGGTGATAGAGTGATATCAATCAATTATCCTGCCTCCGGGTCCGTCTCAGGCCCTGAACCAACTGCTCGGAAACTGTCTGCTGTTGATGCTTGCATTGAGATCTTGAGCAACAGTATGGCAAAGCTGCCGAATTATGTACTCAATACCAGCACAATGGAGCGCGTCACAAACCACCCAATTTTATATCTCCTCAACACCAGACCAAACGAAGCCATGACACCAACGGTCCGGAAAAAGCTCCTCGAAACGTCAAGGCTGGAAGGCGGAAACGGATATGACTGGATCATCAGGGACGAGAAAACCGGGCGTCCGAAAGAACTAATTCCGGTCCCGTGGCAGCTTGTGACTCCTTGGCTGGATCGAGGCGGACGGATCTGGTATACGGTGATGCATCCATTTACGGGAGAGCCGATGGTTCTCCCTCAAGAGGATATCTGCCATTACAAAAATACTACCAGAGACGGTTTGAAAGGAATTTCGACCCTGCAGCGTGCATCAGAGGTCATCGCAACCGCCCGCGCTGCTCAGGAGTACGAAAAAAGCTACTATGAAAATGGCGGGCAGCCTTCCGGAATACTGCAAACCGCATCGGATCTAGGCGGCGTTGTTCCAGACCCACAAAACCCCGGCAAACAAGTTGGTCGTAAGGATTTGCTCCGGAGAGAGTGGGAACGTGTACACGCTGGCCCGAAAAACAGCCACAGGATTGCTATTTTAGACTTTGGTTTGGAATACAAACCGCTTTCTCTCAGCAATCGGGATGCTCAGTTTGTGGAATCTAAGGAAGTATCCATTAAGGACATTGCCCGTTTCTTTGGCGTGCCACTTTATAAACTGCAGGAAGGCAAGCAGGCATATTCAAGCAACGAACAAAATGCAGTGGAATATGTAGTCAGCTCCTTGCACCCAACCTGCAGCGGCTATGAGGAGGAGCAGACCTACAGACTGCTGTCAATGTCTGATCTCAGAGCCGGCCTTGAGATCAGAATTAATATGATGGCAGAGCTCAAAGGCGATACCGCATCCAGGAGTAACTGGTATAAGACCATGGCCGAAGTCGGCGCATTTAGCGTTGATGATATCCTGGAGCTCGAAGATCGTCCAAAGGTTCCTGGCGGATCGTTCCGGCGGATGAGCCTCAATTATGTCCCGTTGGAATACTGGCCGGATCTTAGCTTGGCGAGAAATGGAGGCGAAAAAAATGAAAATTAGCCTGAACGGATATGTTGTTGACAGTGACGATCTCTGGCTCTATGACTGGGCTGGATATCGAGCCTTTTCTCCGGAGACTGTACGCCAGGCGTTAAAAGATAATCCAGCGAACGAGCCTCTTGTCCTGGAAATCAACTCTTATGGCGGGAGCGTATTTGCCGCGGACGAAATTTATACGCTACTGCGCGGTTCTGCTGTAGACACTCGCGCTGAAATCCAGTCGATTGCGGCCTCTGCTGCCAGTTATCTCTGCATGGGGTGTAAGGAGGTGTTGATCTCCCCGGTTGCGCAGCTTATGATCCACCCTCCTGCAATCTCTACGGATGGAGACAAGGCGGAGCATAAGCAGAGCATTAAACTCCTGGATGCTACCATGGAAAGCATCCTGAATGCCTATACGGCAAAGAGCAACGGTAAGCGCACCAGAGATGAGTTGACACGCATGATGCAGTCTACCACTTGGCTGACCGCCGAGGAGGCCCTGGATGCGGGGCTGGTGGACGGGATTATGTTTGCCGAGGAATATACGCCCGATCTAAAAACTGTTGTGAACGCAGCATCTGGCAGTTTGAGAGCTATGGCGTCCTGCTCTCCGATGCCCATGCCGGATCAACTCCGTGCTGCGTATCATGCGCAGGACCAATCTCATAACCCAGAGGGCGCGCCGCCCTCAAAAAATAATACGCTTGGTTGGCAGGCGAAAGCGCGCCTTAAAATCGAGCAAAACAGATTTGGAGGTACAAAATGCGTAGAAAATTGATCGATCTCAAAGGTCAGCGTGAAAAATTGATCGCTGACATGGAAGCTGCTGTAAATTCCAGCGACCAGGCTGCTTATGATTCTGCACTGCAGAAGCTGGAAAATATCAACAACGAAATTACCAAGGTCGAGAAAGTCATCGAAGAGCAGGACCGTAAGTTTACGCCTATGTCTCCTGCGGAAGTCAATGATATGGCTGCTGAACGCGGCAGCCAGCTCATGAAGGGCCAGGAAATCAAACTCACAAACAAAGAGATCCGGCAGGGAATGCTCCGGAACGCTGTAACTCTCGCTACCGGAACTCTGGTAGAGCCTACCGGTGCTGGAAGCCTGATCCGCGACTCTGTTGGCGTATCTGTCAGCAGCATCATTGACCAGGTCTACGTACAGGATCTGACCGGCATGGGGGCTTACCTGGAGCCCTATCTCATCAGCGAGTTCGAGGCGACAGGAGGCAAAGTATCCACTAAGGCGGGTACGGCAAGAACAACCAGCTCTGACCCGACCTTCGGCATTGCTAAGATTGCGCCTTATGAACTGACGACAACCAACTTTGTCGACCGAAATATCAGCCGCCTCTCTCCGGCAGCCTACTACAACAAAGTCATGGAGCTTGCCATGCGCGCGCTGCGCCGCGGTGCTGTTAATCTTATCATCAACGGCGATGGCCAGCCGAGCCCGGATTTTTACGGCATCACCACAGCAAAAAATACCGCAGGATCCGAAATCTTTGCCACTGAGACGATCTCTGCTGTGGATGAGACGATCCTGGATACGCTGTATTTTGCGTATGGCAGCGATGATGCCATTGGCCAGAATGCCCGCCTGTATCTGCAGAAGACTCAGCTGGCGGCCCTCGGAAAACTCCGCAACAACGACAAGGAACGCGTATATAAAATTCACCCTGACGCTGGCAATCCAAACTCCGGCATGATCGAGTATGGCGGTGTAATGACGCCATATACCATTATCCCCAAGCAGCTCTCGGCCAAACTGATCTACGGCGATCCGATGAACTTTGAGCTTGGCCTGTTTGGCGACTACTCCGTCCGCGTGGATGACAGCATCAAGGGCGTCGAGCGTATGCTGACGATCCTGGGCGATGCTTTTGTCGGCGGCAACCTGATCCGGCACCACGGTTTTGTCGTCGCAAACTGGCCGGATAGTGGATCCTGATTATGGCGTATGTCCCTCTTGAGCCGGTAAAGGCCTACGCCAAGACCAATGATGAGGATGATGATCTGGTCATGAGCCTAATCGACGCGGCGGAGCAGTACCTCCATAACGCTGGCGTAGATCCCGGAAGTGTCCCGTATGCGCTTTTTGAACTCGCTGTTAAGGGGATGGTTCTGCATTGGTATGATAACCGCGCTTCCGTTGATACATCGTCCCCGCCAGACTTCGAGCCAGGTATTCGCGCAGTGATCAATCAGCTTAAAATGACAGGCGGGATTGTGTCCAACTTGGACACAGTTTGCTAGAAAGGAGATAGCGCCCATGCGGGTAAACGCCGGAAAACTGGATAAACGCATTACCATCCTGCGGACCATCAAGAGCCAGGACGCCGACGGCTACTGGGCGGAAACCACGGAACCGGTGCACACCTGCTGGGCGCAATTCTCCCGCACCAGCGGGAAGGAGATCAACCAGAATAATGCCGATTACACGGAAATCATGGTCCGCTTCCTGATCCGCTATACCTCAAAGCCCATCGGCCGGAAGATGATCGTTGAATATGCAGGTGATCGGTACGAGATCACCTATATCAATGACTACGGCGACCAGCACGATTATATGGAGATCGTCGCCAAGCGCCTGACGCTGGAGGGATAGACCATGAGCATCAACGAGATAATCCGCAGCGCTATCCTTCCAATCGTCCCGATCTGCGAGCCTGGATTTTATGGCGGCGATGCGATGGAATACTGCTATTTTGTCTATTCAACCGCTCCCGCTATGTTTTCGGATGGCCGTCCTTTTGCGACGCGCTATTTTGTCTATCTCCATTATTATGCGCCGTTGCCGAAAAACACCCTTGCAATCCGGTCCGCGCTGCAAAGCGCCATTGTAAAAGCCGGCTTCTGCTGGCCGTCCTGCGACGATGCCAGCGACAGCGTCAGCCAGCACTATGTAATCTCCTTTGAGCATTTTGAGTTCGGATAGACAGAGGTGGAATGTGGCGAAAAATAAAACGATCAGCCCTGGTGATCTTGGAGCGGAGATTGCGGCGATCTTGTCGGATTATACAAGGGAAGTCCAAGAAGCGATTACCGCGGACGTTGTGGAAGTCGCTAAAGACACCAAAAATGAGCTGAAAAACACGTCTCCCAAATTGACCGGGAGTTATTCGAAGGGCTGGACTACTGAGAAAGTGGTGCAAACAGAAAGCCGAATCGTGTATCGCATTAAGAATAAAACAGACTGGCAGCTCACCCATCTCCTGGAATACGGACACGCAAAGCCCGGCGGCGGTATGACCCGTGCGATTCCTCACATTGACCCGGCGGATCGGAAAGCTCGGGAAAAACTCCTTCGCAAAATAAAAGAATCCATACAGAAATCATAGGAGGTATCTTATGGCAGATAAGAATGAAAACAAAGTCCAGTTTAACCTGAAAAACGTATATTATGCGTTGATGACGGCTTCTGGCGCAACGCCTGAATGGGCTACGCCTGTCCATGTCCCAGGCGCTGTATCTCTCTCTCTCGAACCGCAGGGCGAAATCACGCCGTTTTATGCAGACGGAATTGTATACTACCAGACCGTTGCAAACAACGGTTATTCCGGAGATCTGGAAATGGCGAGGTTCCCGGATCAGATGCTCAAGGACGTCTGGGGCCTGGAAGAGGTCGCAACAGACTTCGTCCTCATGGAGCGCAGCGATGTGGAGGTCAAAGCTTTTGCGCTGCTCTTCCAGATCGACGGCGATGCAGACAATCAGTATTATTGCCTGTATAACGCGACTGGCACGCGCCCGGCCATCGCCGGTGAAACGACTACGGAGACCAAAGATCCGAAGACCCAGACCAGCACGATCTCCGCAGTATCGACGGAGACCGGCTATATCATGGCCCGTACCACGTCCAAGACGCCGGATAACGTCCGACAGAATTGGTTCAAGGCGGTCTATCAGAAGCCCGCAGCATAAGGAGGTCCGCATATGGAAAAGACTTTGATGATCGGAGGCAAAGAGGTCCATATGCGGGCCTCTGCGCTCGTTCCGCGCCTGTATCGGTTTAAGTTTGGTCGGGATATGGTCTCCGACATGAACAGGCTGCGTCGCTCTTTTGAAAAGGCTCAGAAAGCTGCTGATGGCGGCAGCGAAGAAGAGATCGAAAATGCACAGCTCTCAGCTCTGGATCTTACGATCTTCGAAAATGTTTCCTATATCATGATTAAGCACGCCGGGGAAGATATCCCGGATTCTCCGGATGAATGGCTGGATACCATCGACGGTGTTTTCTCAATCTATGAGGTTTTGCCTCATATTTTGGAGCTCTGGACCCTGAACCAGATCACGACATCGACTCCAAAAAAAAAATAAGGGCGACGACACGGGAACCAACCGGCGCGGCGTTTATGCTGCGCTGCGCCGAGCTTGGTCTTTCCGACGATGCCCTGTCCGGCATGACCATGGGCATGGTATACGACATGCTCACAGAAAAATCAAATGATTATGAAAAATATCCATATAAAGCAACCCAAGAGGATATCTATAAATTTTTCGGGAGGTGCGATTAAATGCCAGCTGACCGCGTAAAGGGCATCACAATTGAAATCGGCGGCGATACTACAGCGCTGTCAAAATCCCTATCCGGTGTCAATAAGGATATCAGCAGCACGCAGCGGCAGCTGAAAGATGTAGAACGCCTCCTGAAATTGGATCCTACCAATACGGAGCTTTTGGCACAGAAGCAGCGGCTTTTGAAGGAAGCGGTCTCGGAGACCAAGGACAAACTGGAAACGCTCAAAGAAGCAGAAAAGCAGGTGCAGCAGCAGTTTAAGGAGGGTAAAGTCTCCCAAGAACAATATGAAAGCTTGAAAAGAGAGTTGATATCTGTAAAGCAACAAGTCGAAGACTTGGAAACTGCTGCCAAAGATTGCAATATTGCGTTAATAGAAATTGGAAATGTTTCAGGCAGAGTGTCGGAGGTGACAGGTTCTCTCGCAGAAAAAACAAGAGGGTTATCAGCTGGCGCAGCTGGTTTGCTTGGTACGGCCGCAACCGCTGCTTATAAAGCAGGGACAGCAGCCGATGAGCTCAATACATTGTCCAAACAATCCGGATTTAGCACAGAGCAGATCCAAACCTGGCAATATGGAGCGGATCGTGTTGACGTTTCCGTTGAGGATATCATCAATTCTGCCAAAAAAATGAAGAAGAATATGGTATCTACATCTTCGGAGGTAACTGATGCTTGGAATCGTCTTGGAATCTCGGTCCGCGATCAAAGCGGAGAACTGCGAGACAGCACTCAGGTATTTGATGAGGTTGTCACCGCCCTGTCATCGGTGGAGAACGAAACAGAGCGGGATACTCTAGCAATGACTCTTTTCGGGAAATCGGCGGATAGTCTTGCCGGGCTCCTGGATGACGGCGGCGAAGCCTTCCGCCAATTTGGGCAAGAAGCGAAAGACGCCGGTCTGATTTTATCCCAGGATACATTGGACAGTGCAAATGAATTTAACGATGCTATTGATACACTGAAAGCTCAGGCTACCGGTACTTTCTCGGAATTAGGTGCTGAAATTGCTACTATGCTTTTGCCTGTGATGGAAACATTTGGGGAAAAAGCAGGAGATCTGCTCGAATGGCTCCGCAATTTGGACCCTGAAAAACTAAAAATGATCGGGAAAATAGCTCTTGTTGTTGCAGCACTGTCTCCTGTATTATCGTTGATATCAAAAATATCTGGCGGGATACAAACGCTGACAACTGTTGTTATTCCGGGTATATCGAAAGCCGTGTCATTTATTATTTCAAACCCAATCGCGCTTGTTATCGCCGCAATCATCGCACTTGTTGTTTTGATCGCCACAAAGGGCGATGAGATCAAAGCTATCTTGCAAAAAATAGATGATTTCCTGCAAAACGTGTTTGCGACGGACTGGACGAAGATCTTTGGCCCTGTCCTTGGGGAAGCGTTGAACGCATTTTTTGCGAATATCAAAAACATATGGGACAGCGTTAAAAAGATCTTTGACGGAATCATCGACTTTATCCGCGGCGTTTTTACCGGAGACTGGGAGCGCGCATGGACTGGCGTCAAGGAAATCTTCGGCGGCATATTTGATGGGCTAAAAGCTGTTGCAAAAGCACCTCTTAATGGCATCATCAGCCTGGTTAATACTGCAATCAGCGGCATCAATGGCGTGATTAAGCTGCTCAATAAAATTCCTGGCGTAGATATCGGAGAGATCGGGAAAATCCCGTATTTGGCAAAGGGCGGCGTTGTGACATCCGGCCGGGCGATTGTAGGCGAAGCCGGCCCGGAGCTGTTAACGGTTTCCGGCGGAAAAACAGTTGTCCAGCCATTGACAAATAACACGACTCATAATACATCTCTCGGCGGCGTGAACGTCTATGTCTACGGCGCGCCTGGCCAGGACGTTAATGACCTGGCTGACGCCGTAGCTGAGCGGATTGAGGATATTGCCCAAAGGAAGGGTGCGGTGTTTGCATGATAAATTATCTGATCTTCGGCGGGAAGCGCAGCCTTGACTTTGGAATCTACATCAGCGGCTCCGGGGCTTATAACGCCCCGGAGCGCGATGTGGAAATTATCAGCATCCCGGGCCGAAACGGGGACCTGATCCTGGATAACGGCCGCTTTTCCAATATCACCGTAACTTATCCGGCTTTTATCCATCGCGATTTTCAGCGCCAGGCAAAGGCCGCAAGAGACTGGCTGCTTTCATCATCCGGCTATCAGCGTCTGGAGGACACCTACAACCCGGAGCTTTTCCGCCTTGCCCGTTTTTCTGGCCCTATGGACTTTGACACCCGTTTTCAGAATCTCGGCGGAGAAACGACGCTGGCGTTCGACAGCAAGCCTCAGCGATTTTTGAAGTTAGGCGAGCAGCCTATGATATTAACGGCTGCTGCACAAATCCGTAACCCGACCAGCTATCCTGCGCAGCCGCTTATAAACATTTACGGCTCCGGATCCGGTGCGATAAGCGTCAACGGATCTGTAGTCTCCATATCCGATATTGATGAGCTTTTGACGCTGGACTGCGAGATCCAGGATGCCTATAAGGGCTTGCAAAATAAAAATGCTACGGTGTCGCTGGACAAATTCCCGGAGCTGCCTGCGGGAGCCTGTGATATCTCATTCTCCGGCGGCATTGAAAAAATAGAGATCATTCCAAGGTGGTGGACAATTTGAAACCGATCCTGTTTGAGAGTACTGCAACCGAATTCGGCACGCTTGGCCTTGGCGTAATGGCGGAGGCAACATCCTGCATTATCACGGAGGAAAGAAACGGTGCATATGAGCTGGAGATGAAATATCCGGTTTCCGGCCGGCTGTTCCCCAAGATCAAAACCCGCGCAATTATTGTTTCCTCAGTCAGGCAGACAGGCGGAAAGGAGCCGTTCCGGATTTATCGGATCGCAAAGCCAATGAACGGCATAGTCACGATTTATGCGGCACACTTGTCCTATGATCTGTCAGGCGTGACCCTATCCAGATTTTCCGCCAGCAACGCGCCAGACGCCATGAGCAAGATCAAGGAAAACAGCGTCAATGACAACCCATTTTCATTCTGGACGGACTTGACAACAACCGCAAATTTCTCGGTTCCTGTTCCGTCCACAGTCCGCTCTATTATGGGGGGTAAGGCAGGCTCTCTACTGGACGTTTATGGCGGCGAATATGCCTATAACGGATATGCTGTCCGCCTGTATAAGCAGCGCGGGACGGATCGCGGCGTCACTCTCAGATATGGGAAGAACCTCACCGATCTGAAACAGGAGGAAAACATCCAAAATGTGTATACCGGCGTTTATCCGTACTGGGTGTCTGACGACAGCTATGTGGAGCTGCTGGAGAAGATCGTAAATGCACCGGGCGAATATGGCTTTACAAAAATCAAGCCCTTGGATTGCTCATCTCAGTTTGACGACGCTCCGTCTGAAGATCAAATCCGATCTTATGCCGAGCGTTATGTCAAGGACAACAACATCGGCGTCCCAAACGTTTCCATCGATGTGGAGTTTGCTCCGTTGGAGCAGTCGGAGGAATACGCAGCCTTAGCCCAGCTCCAGCGCGTGGAACTGTGCGACACAGTAACAGTCTGTTTTGACCGCCTCGGCGTCAACGCGTCGGCCAAATGCGTGAAAACGGTATTTGATGTGCTGAAAAACCGCTATCAATCCATCTCACTCGGTGACGCCAGAACCAACATTGCGGATACCATTGCAACCCAGCAGCAGGAGATCCGGAAGGTGCAAAGCCCGTCCTTCCTGCAGCAGGCAGCCCTGTCGGCCACGCAGCTGATCACCGGAAACAAAGGCGGGCATGTTGTCCTCCATTCCTCCACCGGCGGGAAAACGCCGGATGAAATCCTGATTATGGATCAGCCGACCATCGAAACGGCAGCATCTGTATGGCGCTGGAACGCGGCCGGCCTTGGCTACAGCAAAAACGGCTATAGCGGTCCGTTTGACCTGGCAATGACAATGGATGGACAGATCGTGGCTGATTTTATCGCAACAGGGACGTTAAATGCAGCGCAGATAGAGGTACTCAACCTGATTGCGGATCATGTATTGTCCAAAAGTGGAGATGCATCCATTGAGATTTCCGGCGCAGCCGTCACCATGAAATCCGGAGAGAATATCACATTACAGCTCAATAATTCTGCTGATGGCCTGCCGATCATGTATTTTGCTGGTATCTATGACGGCACGACAGAACGCGCTGAGATCACGCCCCAACAAATCAAGGTTGGAGGATCATCTGTAACACCTGCGATTTTGCTTAATGGCGGATCCGGAGCGGATGCCAATTATAGCTTACTCAGCGGTAACGGCAGCGTGAAAGCAAATACGATTGCAGGAGCCAATGTGCATGGAGATCGGTTTAACCTGGGATCTCAGACATTTGCCGTTTTGTCTGACTCCAGGCGGTGGATCAATACGGATTATTTCCAGGTCTCCGGGCTTGGAAATTGCGAATGGGAGTATAATTCGACACTCAGGAAAACAATCCTAGTGCAGAAATAAGAGGTAATTATATGCAGCTGATCCAAAAAATAACACTGGATTTCGCAGAAAACGGGATCCCGCCGAAGGTTTTCGGGAAACAGGACGACAGCGGGGCATCCAGAGCGGTTGTAATCTCGCTCTATAATGCTGGCGTCGCATTTGACATTCCGTCCGGGGCTGCGTTTATGCTCCGCTACAAAACGCCTTCCGGAGCCTTTGGCCTGTATGATACCATGCCGGACGGCAGTGTAGCCATGGCGGCGGAGGAGAACCGCGTCACGGTGCAGCTAGTCGATCAGATCTTCGCCTCGCCCGGTCGCGTCTCCTGCGAGCTGCGCATCATTGCAGATGGAGCTGGCGTGTCGACCTGGAAATGGTACGTTGACGTAGAAGGCTCCAATGCCGCGGATGCAACAATCCCATCCGACTATATCAATGTCCTTACCAATCTCGCATCGGAAGTTGCCGCAAACGCCTCACGCGCTGAACAAGCGGCATCTCAAATTACGCCTGAATCATTGCTGCACAAAAATGATTACGACCCGACAGGCGCAGTTGTATCAGCTGGCGGTATTGTAGAGTACGTGAAGAATAATAGTCAGGCAGAGCCAGAGTTATTTATTACGACTATTAACGATTCAGATGTCGCAGACCATACACACGCAGAGATTTATGCAGCGTATCAATCCGGCAAACTATGCGTTTGCTGCGTTCCAAGGTTTACGAACGAATTCAGCATTTTGAATGGAGTATCGTCCACCTATGCCTCGTTTGCAAGCGCCATGAAGGGTGCCAACAGCAATTCAGTGTTAATACGTACGGTTAAAATCACATCCGCAGACGAAGTAACCGTTAGTAGTATCTCTCTCGAATTGAGTGATAGTGTAACTAGTACCAGCTCTACCACAGCAGCAAGCAGCGCGGCGGTAAAAACGGCTTATGACAAAGCAAATTCGGCGTATAACCTTGCAAATGCAAAGCCAAGCAAAACAAGTGGTACGCCGACACTATCTAAGTATGGGAGCTATCCGGCACCATCTCTTTTTCGCGGGGGTTGGGAGCGAATTGGTAATTTTGTTATGGTTTCGCTGTCAATCAATACAAACCAGTCTGCTAGCGATGGAAAGACTGATTATTTTTGCATAGTCAGTGGGTTGCCAACACCATTAGATGTTTCAGCAATCAAATCTTATATGTACACAAAAAATGATGTTTCGGCAGAAATCTTTTATGTCCCAAATACGTTTTTGGGTATTAAATCGAACGTGATTATCTCTGGTAACGTATCGATTCAATTTTCCTATCTTGCAGCATAACGATAAAATCTGTTCGGTTAATCTGTGTCCGGATGGGAGGTAATATATGCAAACCCTTAACTTTTTTATTTGCGACCAAGTTATAGAGGCACAGTGTCCTGGCAGACTGGTCGTGGCACAGACGCGGGGGCATTTGTTCGCGCAATTCGCGCTGGATCAGGAGTGGGAGGGCCTGAACGTCACGGCGGTATTTTCCAATGATTTTGCTCGGAAATCCTACCAGCGCATCCTGACGGCGGATCCTGTTGAGGTGCCGAAAGAGGTGTTGGCGCCAGGGCGCTTGTTTGTATCGCTCGTAGGCCTGGGAGACGGGGGCGCTGTGCGCCTGACGACCAAACGTATGGACAAGCCCATCATTGTGTATCGTGCCGGTGATTTGATCGGTCTGACGCCGGAGGAAACGACGCCGGATCTATGGGAGCAGGCAATGTCCGCGATTGGACGTCTGGACGAACTGCAAACCTCCGATAAATCCAGCGTGGTTGCTGCCATCAATGCGGTGCTCCAATCCGGGGGCGGCGGCAGTGTTGATCCGGACGCCATTGCACAGGCCGTGGCGGATTATATGGCTGCTCATCCAATCCAGGAGACAGACCCGACTGTCCCGGCGTGGGCCAAGCAGCCTCAAAAGCCGACGTATACAGCCGCCGAGGTAGGCGCGCTGCCTGACACCTACACCCCGCCGGTGGACGACGCCCTCTCTGAAACTTCGGCAAACCCTGTCCAGAATAAGGTCGTGGCCGGTAAACTATCCGAAATCGAGGCTATCGCAAAAGGCCGAGCAACCGGATATGTGTTTGATACAGAATCCGATATGCGGGCCTGGATTGCGTCCAATGCCAGCGAGCTGAACATCGGAGATAACCTGTATATCCGCGCCACCGACGTGCCGGATTATTGGTGGGACGGAACCGCGGCACAACCACTGGAAACGCAGAAGGTAGATCTCACCGAGTATGCAAAAAAGTCTGAAGTACCAGCAGTAGACACAACCCTGACCCAGAGCGGCCAGGCGGCGGATGCGGCGGAAGTTGGTGCACGGCTTAGTTCGCTTTCTGAGGAGATTGCTAATTTACCACAGGCTGATTGGAACCAGAACGACGAGACTGCGGCGGACTTTGTGAAGAATAGGCCGTTTTATACTGGCGATCTGGTGGAGACTGTGCTTGTTGAAGAGAGTACCGTATCGTTTGCCGACGCTGGCGGCGCATATATGGCTCTATTCAAATCAACGTTTTCGCCTACAGTTGGAGAGATTTACAAAGTATATTGGGATGGTGCCGCTTATGAATGCACTTGTTTAGAGTTTAGCGGGAATTCATCCATTGGAAACCTATCTGTTGCAGGTGTAGGTTCTGATACCGGTGAGCCATTTTTGATGCTAGTAGTAAATAGCTCCCATGCCATCTATATTTATGCAGCAGATACTGCTGCCTCTCACACATTTTCTATTAGTGGATTTGCTCCAGAAGTAGTAAAAATTGATGAGAAGTATTTGCCGGCGATTACCGCTGACAAGCTCCCGACAATTCCGTCTGACAAGCTCCCGGCGATTACCGCTGACAAGCTCCCGACAATTCCGTCTGACAAGCTCCCGGCGATTACCGCTGACAAGCTCCCGACAATTCCGGTTATAGAATTTACAACTAGTATAGCAAATAACATTGGAAATGACACACAACCGTCTTTTACCGTCTCAAATCTGAGTTATTCAGAAATTTATGCTCTTGTTGAAAAAGGAAATTTTCAGATTAAAGATTCAGCTGGGGTCAATTATAGACCAATAAGAACCGAAATTAGATCGTCAGGTTCGATTTCTGTTGATATACTGGTTATTGGCACCCCTATGACCTATGCAAATTTGGCTTGCAGCGCCGATCGAACCAGTTTTTATCGAAATATCTGGTGGCAAATTGAAGCAACAAAGAAATAATCCGAAACGGAGTTGACGACAGCGGCACAATCAGCGCAACGGAAGTGACGGCGTAAAGACAGCAATCTGAGCCGAAAGTGAACGAAAGAGAAGGAGCTGGTATAAATAGAAAATCGATGTGTATGCTGCGGTGCCGTTATCCCGGAGGGCAGGATGGTTTGCCCGCAGTGCGAAATGCAGGCTTGTTCCGAATCTGACCGGAAAAGAGAGGGAGTTGGAAAAATTGCGTGAAGTTGTATTATCTATCCTTGGCGGCAGTGCTGCTGGTGCCGTTGTGACTGGGTTGTTTGCCCTGCTCCAATACTGGATCAAGCGCAGGGATCAGAAAAAGGACAAGCAGGCCGACAAGGATGATTCGAATCGTAAAGCCCTGAGATATCTTATGCTGTATATCATCCAGGAGCGAGCCAAAGACCATATCCGGGATAATAAGATAACTCTGGATGATAGGAGATCCCTCCATCACTGGCATGACCTGTACCACAACGGACTCGGCGGAAACGGTGACGCAGACGCCCTCATGGCTCAGATCGACAAACTGCAACTGGAGACTGACGATTAGTCCAATCGCACAAAATTGTACATAGGAGGTACATAAGATATGAAAAACTGGAAACTTTGGATCAAGGCGGCTGGCGTCCGCGCAATCAAGACTGTGGCTCAGACGGCGGTGGCCACCATCGGCACCAGCGCCGCCATGGGAGAGGTCAACTGGCTCATGGTGGGCAGCGCGTCGCTGCTGGCTGGGATTCTGTCTCTGCTGACTTCCGTTGCCGGGCTGCCAGAGGTGCAGGCGGAATAGGATCACGCGGATTGCCACGGGCGGCCCTGCCGCCCTCGCAATGACAGAAATCCATGGGAGGTGCAAACGTGAATATTACAGACATTCCCTGCAGGCGGGAGAATTACGGTGGCCTGCGGGTTTCTCCGCCCCGGTATCTTGTTGTACACTACACCGCCGTACCTGGGGACACGGCTGAGAACAACGGGAAATACTTCGCCAGGGCGGACACCGGGAAAACCTCGGCCCACTATTTTGTGGACGAGCACAGGATTGTCCGGTCCGTGCCGGAGGAATCGGTAGCCTATCACTGCGGAGCAAATTATTATTACCACCCGGAATGCAGGAATGGGAATTCCATCGGGATTGAAATCTGCACAAAGGGAGAACCGGGGAACTATTTCTTCGATCCCGCTGCGCTGGAAAACGCCAAATGGCTATTGCGTCAGCTCATGGAGAAATACGGGATCCCGACAGAACGGGTGGTGCGGCACTATGATGTGACACACAAGGTTTGCCCCGCGCCATTTGTGGGGGCCGGAGCCGCCGCGTGGGAGGAATTCAAAGGAGGGTTGATTGTGTATCAGAAGCTGGAAAATGTTCCGGAGTGGGCCAGACCCACGGTGCAGAAGCTGGTCAATCGCGATATTCTGATGGGAGACGAAAACGGGAACCTGAACCTCAGCTATGATATGACCAGAATGCTGGTCATCCTGGACAGAGCAGGAATTTTTGCTCTAAACAAATAAGCCGATCTATACCTATTGCGCCCCGGAAAGGAGGCCTTGATGGCAAAAGGGCGAGTAAGACTTCCGGATGATTTGTCTGGGCTGCTTAGATCGGAGTGGGATCAGATTCTGGAGCAGGCAAATCTCGGCGCGGAAGATACGTTAATTGCAAGGCGCTGTCTGGTGGACAAGATACCTCAAATCGATGTCGCGGAAGACATTGGGATCCACCGCAGCACCATCTCACACCGGCTCCCGAGGATTATTGCGCGGGCGCAGCAGGTGAAGATCCGGCTTAATATTCCATGATCGGAGGGCTTCGGCCCTCCGATTTTATTGTGCATAATTTCACAAAAAATGCACGTTAGCGCCACCCAAACAGAAAGAGAAAGCCGTAAAATTAAGATAAGAGGTGATAGTAATGAGCTACGGATATACACCTATTTATCCGTCTACCTACGGGAACCCGTTTGGAAACGCGTACAATCAGCAAATGATGAATCAGTCTCCCATGCAGAAACCTCCCATGCAGCAGCTGCCATCCAATTACATTTGCCGGCCTGTGGCCAGTGAAGAAGAGGCCAGGGCAGTACCGACGGATTTTTCTGGCGCGACTATCGTAATGGTAGACACGGCCCACGGGAGCATCTACACCAAGTCCCTTAATCCAATGGACGGGAGCGCTATGTTTGCAACGTACAGGTATTCGGCACCGGTACCGCCTGTGCAGGACCAGAAAATAGCATTCGCGCCAATGGATGAGCTGGAGAAACTGCGCCAAGAAGTTGCTGACTTGCGAACTGCCGTGCAGACAAAGCGGCAAACAGGAAAGGGCGGATCTGCAGAATGATTAACATGATGCAAATGCTCCAGGTTCTCCGCGGAGGAAGCAATCCAATGATTATGCTGCAGCAAATGATCGGACAAGATCCTAGGGCCGGTCAAGCCATGCGCCTGCTGCAGGGTAAGACTCCTCAGCAGATGCGGATTATGGCCCAGAACATGGCCCAGCAAAGAGGCATGAGTTTGGAGCAGCTGGCCGGACAATTCGGCCGGAAAATGCCAAAATAAATAGCAAACCTTATCAGCCGCCGAGGGCTTGAGAAAAACCGGATTGTATTAGAGCACGTCCGGGAAGCGCGCCCCGGTGTGAAATATGACTGATAAGGAGACATCATTATGGATAACGATTTTGGGACCGGCTACGCCCTCGGAGCTGATAGCCGGGACGGAATCGATGGTTGGGGCGGCCAGTGGATCTGGGCCTTCCTGATTATCGCGCTGATCTTCGGCGGAGGTGGATTCTTCGGCCGTAACAACGCAGACAACGGCGCTTTGACCCGTTCTGACCTTTGTGAAGGGTTTAACTTCCAGAACGTTGAAAACGGCATCAGAGGCGTCCAGAACGGCTTGTGTGACGGGTTCTACGCCCAGAACACAACCATGCTGCAAGGGTTCAACGGCATCCAGAGGGATCTGTGTACCGGATTCGCCAGCGTGAACGCTGGAATCTCTGAAAACAGATTCGCGTCTCAGCAGTGCTGCTGCGAAACGAATCGGAATATCGACTCTGTACGGGCGGAGAACTATCGGAACACTTGCGACATCACAACGGCAATCCATCAGGAAGCAGAAGCGACTCGCGCCCTGATTAACGCCAACACCATGCAGGATCTGCGCGATAAGCTGGCCGATAAGGATCGTGATATCCAGGCACGCGATTTCCAGCTGTCCCAGATCTCCCAGACTGCCAGCATTGTCAACCAGGTGCGGCCCTGCCCGACGCCCGCTTACATCACCTGTAACCCGTGGGGCAATACCTACGGGATTCCCGGGTATGGTTACAACGGCTTCGGAGGCTGCGGCTGCAACAGCGGTTGCGGATGCTGACAACAACTTCGGGGCGGCAATCGCCGCCCCTGATTCAAGGAGGAATCCCATATGTGCAAACCTGTATGTAAGCTCTGCGACCGGCTTGTGATCTCTCAGGCCGTGACCTTCGCCAGCGGTGTCCTGACGATCAATCTTCCCGCCGGAAGCTACAATAACGGGGAGGAATACTGCATCATCGTGGCCCAGAGCATCCCCAGCACCGCAACCATCGGTGCGCCTGTGGTTATCACGATCGGCACCGGGACGGTTCAGTATCCGTTGACAAAATGCAACTGCGCCCAGGCCACGGCCTGCAACATCCGGACCAGGACCAGATACGCGGTTCGCGTCTCCACCACGCCAACCGGCGGCAGTTTCAAACTTTTGGGCCGCGTCTGCTGCGCCCCAAATAATGGACTGAGATCGATCAATGGCACCGCGCCGGCCGGTACGGCAGAATAAGGAGGTGGCAGCATGACGCGCGCCGCTGTTTTGATGCTTATGCAGTCCCCCCGCCACCACAAAGAGGAAGAATTCTCTGAAACGCATGAGGCCCATGAGCACAAGATGACAAAGGACACCGCCGAAAAGTGGGTATCTCATATGCGCACCGCCGACGGCAAGTCGGTCTCCCCGCCCTGGACCATGGAGCAAGCCGCCCAGGTCCTTCACCAGCGCAATTGGAACTGTGATCCGGTGGAGTTCTGGGCTATCATGGTAGCCCTCTGGTCAGATCACTGCGCCGTGGCAAGGAAATACGGCGTGGATAATGTGGACTTTTGGGCCGATATGGCAAAATCCTGGCTCGATGACCCAGACGCAGAACCGGATAAGGCATGGAGGTACTATAAGTACGTCACTAAGCACTGAAAATAATAATGACGTGGGAAGTTTATTGCCTTCCACGTCATTATCATTTATTTTTTTATCCCATCGGCCTTATACTTTTCGATCGCAGCCGAGGAAAAATAAAATGTAAAAAAGACCGGGAGCTCTTTCAGCTCTCGGCCCTTACGACTATCGCGAAGGCATTACGTATCACAATAACGTGTTCGTTTCTCCGCGTTATGGTGGACGATAACGGACTCGAACCGCTGACCCTTCGCACGTCAAGCGAATGCTCTACCAGCTGAGCTAATCGTCCAGGTGCGAGAGTTATTATACAGAACTCCCGCAGATTTGTCAAGGATTATTTTTAAAACTCAAAATCTACCGCGCCCCGGGCTTCCCGGATGGATTTGCACAGCTGACTGACCGCCACATGGCGGGGGTCGTGCTTATAGCGGTCCAGGGCCTCCAGATCGTCGAAGTCGGCGATGAGGCAGGCGTCATAGTTGTTGCCGTCCTTGCAGTTGACGCCGATCTCCATATGCCGGATCTCCGGGATGACGCCGTCCAGGGCCTGGAGGCCGGAGAGGAAGGTTTGCATGTTCTCTTCCTCCCCGGCACGGAATTTCCACATAATAACGTGACGGATCATGGCGTTCGACCCTTCATGGCCTTGTCAATGGCAGCGGCGGCCTTCTTGCCGGCGCCCATGGCCAGGATGACTGTGGCAGCGCCCGTGACGGCGTCGCCGCCGGCGTAGACCTGGTCTCTGGTGGTCATGCAGTCCTCGTTGACCACCAGGCAGCCCTTCTTGTTGGTTTCCAGGCCGGGGGTGGTGGAGCGGATCAGGGGGTTGGGGGAGGTGCCCAGGGACATGATAACCGTGTCCACGTCCAGGACGACCTCGCTGCCCTCCCCGGGGCTGGGCCGGCGGCGGCCGGCGGC
>CAMBCW010000018.1 GCA_945864925.1 uncultured Clostridia bacterium | reverse complement strand
GCGTTTCGCTATCCGTGAAGGCGGCCGTACTGTCGGTTCCGGCGTTGTCATCGACGTGGCGAACGACTAATTCTTAGCGACACACGAAGGAACCTCCCATTGGGAGGTTCCTTTTTTGGCTTTACAACTGTGTGATCCTTCGATATAATATAAAAAACTCCATCGGAAGGAGATTCCCTCTTGGCAAGCGAGTATCTGAAAAAGAAATATCAGGATGTAAAACCCGACGAGCCCCTGGTCCTACCCCCAAAGGAACGCCGAAAGAATTGGTGGTATTACCACAAATGGCAGATTGTTGCGGTTGCTGCTGTACTTCTGCTGGTGGGCTTGCTCCTCAAGGACATCTTTTGCCAAACAGAACCGGATTACCGGATTTCCTACGTTGGTAGCGAGATACTGTCGGATGAAACGGCGGAGGAGGCAGAGAAACTGCTCCAGACCATGGGGGAGGACCGCAATGGGGACGGTCAGATCCTGGTTCAGGTGGATTCCTATGTGATCGGAGAAGATGACTATACCGCTTATGCCATGCAAATGAAACTGATCAGTGAACTGCAGATTGGCGACAGTGAGATCTTCCTCTTGGAGGATCCTGCCGCGTTCCAGCAGTCTTACAGTCTGCTGCTGCTGGCGGATGGCACAATGCCGGAGGACGATGTAATTACAACTCAGTGCGAGTGCTTCGCCTGGCGGGACTGCCCGGCGGTGAATCAGCTGGATTTGGGAATGGAACTCTATCTGGCCCGCCGCGGTTACGTCACGGAAGAAGAGATCAGCAGCCATGCGGATTATATAGGCCTTTGGCAGGCCATTACTGCCGGCGCCAAGCCGGCAGAAAACTAGGAGTAAGCCATGAAAATCGTTCATTTGATCTCCGGCGGCGATGTGGGCGGCGCCAAAACCCATGTTTTGACTCTGCTGCAGGGCCTGGGCCGGACGGAAACGGTGCGGCTGGTCTGCTTTATGGAGGGGGCGTTTGCCCGAGAGGCCCGGGAAATGGGCATTGACACTGTGGTTTTTCCTTCGGGCAATCTCCTGGCCACGCTGAAGGAGCTTCTGCGGATGATTCGGGATGAGCACTTTCAGGTGGTGCACTGCCACGGCTCCCGCGCCAATCTCATGGGTGCATTGCTGCAGGGACGCGTTTCAGTGCCTGTGGTCACTACGGTTCACAGCGATTACCGGTTGGACTACCTCGGCCGTCCCTTCCACCGCTTGACCTATGGTACCATCAATACGGTCTGTGTCCGCCGCATCAAAAACCATATCGGCGTTTCGGACGCCATGGCGCAGCTTCTGATCTCCCGGGGCTTTGATCCCCAAACCATGTATTCCATCTATAATGGCGTCAGCTTTGCGCCGATTACCCCTTCGCTGAACCGGAGTGCCTTCCTGTCGCAGGTTGGCCTGACGGCTGGGGAGGACGATGTGGTGTTCGGTATTGCAGCCCGCCTCTCTGCAGTTAAGGATGTGGCGACGCTGATACGCGCCTTCGGCCTGGCCTGCCAGTCGGTGGCCAATATCCGCCTGGTGATTGCCGGTGACGGAGAACAGCGGAAGGAATTGGAGTCGCTTGCGGCACAGTGCTGTCCGGCCGGCTCCTATGCCTTTGCCGGCTGGGTGGAGGATACGGACAGCTTTTATAACGCCATTGACGTCAATACCCTGACTTCTCTCAGCGAGACATTTCCCTATGCGCTGACCGAAGGCGCCCGGATGCACTGCGCCACCATCGCCTCCAGAGTGGGCGGTGTGCCGCTGCTCATTGATCATGGCATCAACGGCCTTTTGTTTGAAGCGAAAGACCATGTTCAGCTGGCGGAGCACATGGTTTGCCTGGCCCAGGATCGCGATCTGCGGCTTCGGCTGGGGGAGGCGCTCTACGAAAAGGCCTCCACCTGTTTTTCCATTGATGCCACGGTGGAGCGGCAGCGGGAGATCTATCGCATCTTGCTGCGCCGGGCGGAGCGCCCGCGGAAAAAGCGCGACGGCGTGCTGATCTGCGGCGCTTACGGCAAGGGCAATGCCGGTGACGACAGCATTCTGGAGGCCATATTGGGCCAAATGCGGGCCATCGACCCGGATATGCCGCTGTATGTCCTTTCCCGGAATCCCAAAGAGACCCGGCTGCGCTACGGTGTGGGGGCCATTCACACTTTTGATCCCCGGTTTGTGCTGCGGATGGGGAAAACCAGCCTGTATATCAACGGCGGCGGAACGCTGATTCAAGACGTAACCAGTACCCGTTCGCTGCAGTATTATCTGATGAGCATCGCCCTGGCCAAGCGCTGCGGAAACCGGGTGCTGATGTATGGCTGCGGCATCGGTCCGGTGTCCGGACCCAAAAACAGGCGCCGTGCCGGCGAGGTTGTAAATCGTTATGCGGATCAGATCACCCTCCGGGATCCCCAGAGTGCCCAGGAATTGGCCTCCATGGGGGTGACCCGGCCGCAAATCCGGCTGACGGCAGATCCGGCTCTGCTTCTGGATCCGGCTCCTGCCGCCAAGGTGGACAGTTATCTCCTCTCCCAGGGCCTGGATCCGGCAGGGCGCTACGCACTTTTTGTCCTGCGCCCCTGGCAGGGATTCGACCGGGCCTGTCCCGCCTTTGCTGCTGCGGCGGAGGCAATTTACCGGGATCGCGGCCTGACGCCGGTGTTTTTGGCGCTGGAGCCGGGAAGGGACCTGCCGGTTTGCCGCCAGGCGGCGGAGCTGGTTCACTGTCCCCATGCGCTGCTCTCCGCGCCTGCCAGCGGCAGTCTGATTGTGGGTCTTATGGGACGGATGCAGGTGGTGGTGTCCATGCGGCTCCATGCCTTGATCTTCTCTGCCGGCCAGGGGATTCCTCTGGTGGGCGTAGTCTATGATCCCAAGGTCTCCGGATTTTTGGATTATTTGGAACAGCGCCGCTATGTGGACTTGGAGGACGTAACGGCGGAAAACCTGATTGCCCTGACAGAACAAGCCTTGGAGGCCGGCCCTGACGCATACAGCGCCAAGCGGCTGCGCAGTCTGGCGGAGGAAAACGGTGCGGTGGCCAGGGAACTGCTGAAAGGAGAAAGAGAATGAAGTATGAGGAGGTCCTGAAGCAGGCCAGAGACCAGATTGGTCCCTATTGCAAGGCCTGCTCTGTGTGCAATGGCCGAGCCTGCAAAAACCAGATGCCCGGCCCGGGAGCCAAGGGCATCGGTGATACAGCGATCCGTAACTATGAAAAGTGGCAGGAAATCCGGGTCAATATGGATACGATTTGCCCCCACGTTCAGGTGGACACATCCCTGGAGCTCTTTGGCAGAACGTTCCGGTATCCTTTCTTTGCTGGCCCTGTGGGGGCTGTGCAACTCCATTATGGCCAGAAATACACCGACGACCAATACAATGAGATCCTGGTATCCGCCTGCGCCCAGGCCGGGATTGCTGCTTTTACCGGGGATGGTATGGATGCCCATGTCATGGTGGCGGCCACGCAGGCCATTGCGGCCGCCGGTGGACAGGCTGTCCCCACGGTGAAGCCCTGGAATCTGGATACCATCCGGGAAAAGATGGCTCTGGTACATGAGGCCAAACCCTTTGCCGTCGCCATGGATATTGACGCCGCCGGTCTGCCCTTCCTGAAGAACATGACGCCGCCTGCCGGCAGCAAAACTGTGGAGGAACTGCGGGAAATTGCGCAGATGGCCGGCTTGCCGTTTATCGTCAAAGGCGTCATGACCATCCGTGGGGCGCAAAAAGCCCTGGAGGCCGGAGCCGCTGCGATTGTTGTTTCCAACCATGGCGGCCGTGTGCTGGATCAGTGTCCCGCTACGGCGGAGGTTCTGCCGGAGATTGCGCAGGCAGTAGGCGGAAGGATGAAAATCCTGGTGGACGGCGGCATTCGTTCCGGCGTGGATATTTTCAAGGCACTGGCCCTGGGTGCGGACGCAGTGCTGGTTTGCCGTCCTTTTGTCCCGGCAGTTTATGGCGGCGGTGCGGAAGGCGTCCAGGCTTTGGTTTCCAAGCTGGGCGGCGAGCTGGCCGACGCCATGGAGATGTGCGGCGCAGCCAGCTTAAAGGATATTACGAGCGATATGATTCGCTTTTAGCGGCTATACAGGAAAGGCCTGTCGCAAAATAGCAATTTCGTACAAACACAGGCTGCACCGAAAGCCTCCCCTGTGCAAGGGGAGCCTTGGTGCGGCACCTTTTGTACATGTTGCGAATTTTGCGACAGGTTTTTTTGAAAAAATCACTTGACACGTCTGTATTATTGTATTATTATCATAATACAATAATACGAAAGGAGCGTTCTATGGACTGGACCTTTGAAAACGACCGGCCCATCTGGCTGCAGCTCTATGAGCAGCTGACCCTGCGCATTGTCACGGGCCAGTATCCCATGGGCGGCAAAATGCCCACAGTACGGGAGCTGGCAGCAGAGGCCGGGGTCAACCCCAACACCATGCAGCGGGCGCTGGCCTATCTGGAGGATCAGGGCCTGGCCACCAGCAACCGGACGGCAGGCCGTCTGGTCACCGACGACCGGGACAAGATACAGGCGGTGCGCATGGAGCTGGCACGGACCTGTATGGACGCGTATTTGCAGGGGATGAAGGTTCTGGGCTTCACAGAGGCCGAGGCCAGAGTTCTGCTGACGGAAGGAGAATCAGAATGGAAGAAAATTTGATTGTGTGCCAGGGGCTGAGTAAGCACTTTGGCCTGAAACGGGCCCTGGACCAGGTGGATCTGACCATCGGCCGGGGCAGAATTGTGGGTCTGCTGGGCCCCAACGGCAGCGGTAAAACCACTTGGATCAAGGTGCTGTGCGGTCTGCTGCAGCCCACCAAGGGTACCGTGACCATCGATGGCCACCAGCCAGACACCCACACCAAAGCCATGATCAGCTATCTGCCTGACCGGATGTACTTTGCGGACTGGATGGCGGCGGGGGATCTGTTGGACTACTTTGCGGATTTCTATCCGGATTTTGACCGGCAAAAGGCGGAGAGCATGTGCATGAGCCTGGGCATCCACAAAAAGGACCGGATCAAGACCATGTCCAAGGGCACCAAGGAAAAGCTGCAGCTGGCGGTGGTGATGAGCCGCAAGGCCCAGCTGTACCTGCTGGATGAGCCCATCGCCGGTGTAGACCCGGCAGCCCGGGATTATATTCTCAACACCATCTTGACGAACTATAACCCGCAAGGAACGGTCATCATCTCCACCCATCTGATTTCCGATGTGGAAAAGGTGCTGGACGAGGTAGTCTTTCTGAAAAACGGCCAGATTGTCTGTCACGACACGGTGGACCACCTTCGGGAGACCCAGGGGAAGAGTGTGGATGCCTTGTTCCGGGATGTGTTCCGTATGACGCCCAATGAAACTGCACAGGGAGGGACCGAAGTATGGGACGACTGATGAAATATGACCTGCGGGCGGCGATGCGTCTGTTTATTCCCCTGTGGCTGGGGACTCTGGCGCTGGCCTTGGTCAATCGCTTTACGGTTCATCTGGAATTTTCCGAGAACCGTATTCTGAACTTCTTTACAGGTTTGGTCATGGTTTTATACGTCCTGGCCGCCCTTTCGATCCTGGTGGTAACGCTGATCTACATCATCCAGCGGTTCTACCAGAGCATGCTCAAGGACGAGGGCTATCTGACCTTCACCCTGCCGGTGGGAATTGATTCCCTGCTGTGGTCCAAAGCCCTGACAGCACTGATTCTGGTCGTCGTTTCCGACATTGTCGGGATTCTGTCTCTGCTGATCCTGGTGGTCTGGAATGTGAATCTGGACGAATTCCAGCGGTTCCTCCGGGAGTTGGGGCAGTATTTTGACGGTATCAGCCTGACCTTTCTGATGGTCTGCCTCACGGCGGTGGTGGCCACAGTCTGCCAGGTTATTTTGATCTATCTGTCCATGGCTCTGGGGCAGCTGGCCCAAAAGCACCGGCTGGGTGCCTCCGTGGGTGCCTATGTGCTCATCAGCATTGCCACCTCCACGGTCTACAGCGTGGTCCTGGCCCCCGTTGCCATGAAACTGGCGGAAAGTATGGAGTTCCCCAACATGGAACCCTTGACGATACTGAATGCGGCGCTGGCCGTTCTGATGCTGAACGCTCTGATCCTGACCGCAGTTTACTATTTCCCCGCACGCTATCTCTTCAAGCGCAAGCTGAATCTGGAGTAAAAGAATTGCCCTGCCGCATGAAGTGCGGCAGGGCATCGATTATGCGTTCTTTTTGGTTTTTCCGGGCAGCTGAGCCAGGATAACGCCGCTGAATACCAGAGCGCAGCCCAACAGTTCCGGGCCGCTGAGGGCCTGGTGCAGCAGCAGCCAGCCGAAAATGACCGCAAATACGGATTCCAGGCTCATCAGCAGGGAGGCCACCGTGGGTTCCGTATGGGCCTGGCCGATGATCTGGAAGGTATAGGCCACGCCGGAGGACAAAATGCCTGCGTAGCCAATGGGCAGCCAGCACTGGAGAATGGCGTCCCAGTGGGGCTCCTCCAGACAGACCATAAACACCAGAGAGATGACGCCGCAGACGAAGAACTGAATGCAGCTCAGCCGGACGCCGTCCACCTGGGGGCTGACCCGGTCGATGAGCAGGATGTGGAAGGTAAAGGCCACGGCGCAGCCCAGCGTCAGCAGCTCACCTTTGCCAATGGAAAACTCCTTGCTGCCGCAGAGCAGATACAGGCCGACCACCGCCAGGGCCACGCTGCCCCAGACCCAGGGCCTGACTTTCCGGTGGAACATCAGCCCCGCGATGGGTACGAGAATAATATACAGGGATGTAATAAAACCGGATTTTCCGGCTGTGGTATAAAGCAGACCCAGCTGCTGCAGGGAGCAGGCGGCAAACAGCAGCACGCCGCAGCCAAGGCCGGACAGCAGCAGAAACTTCCGATCAGCAGGGGAGACGGGCTTTTTTTCGTTGCCCCGCCGGTCCAGCACGGCGATCACCGGCAGCAGCACCAGACTGCCCAAAAGGCACCGGCAGGCCTGGAAGGTGAAGGGCTCCACATACTCCATGCCCACAGATTGGGCCACAAAAGCGGCGCCCCAGATCATGGCTCCCAGCAGCAGCATCGTATTTCCCATCATGCGTTTTGACATTCGAATACCTTCTTTGAGAAAATTCCATAAGACTATATCACATCGCTTGAATGAAGTCAAGGGCGGGCAATTTACACTGTGCAGATTGGAACATTGCCTTTTTGGATGGAATCCTGTATGATAAATATAAAGGAGGAAGGTAGATGGAACCGTTATTTATCCCGACCCTGCATACCTTTGAAAACAACAACATCTTTACCGGCAGCTATGGCGCCCTGCGCTATAAGATCACGCCTTCCATTGTCATGGCTACGCCCAAGGAGGTCAATCTGGCGGAGAGCAGCATGAAGGCGGAGTTCTGGCATGGGCCTTTTTGTTATGAAAAGAGTGAAATCGAAGGGGAGCGGGTGTTTCCCCTGAGCCCGGAAGGCCGCAGTGAGATGGAACAATGGCTGATTGCTCATGCTTAATTTATCGTAATTCGATAAATAATAGTTGAAAATCAATAAATTATCTGCTATACTATTCCCAGATAAAATCTGGGAGGGATTGGTATGAAGCAAAAAGCCCTGTCCAACTGGCTTAAGGGCGCAATAATTTGTCTGGCAGTGTTTGGCCTTTTGGTGTTCGGCGTCGTGATTCCCATTTATGGACTGGAAATTGCTGTGGAAAATCCGGAATATGCCCATTGTTTCTGGCCCTGGATGACACTGATGATCCTGGTGGCGCTGCCCTGCTATGCAGCATTGGTATTTGGCTGGAAAATTGCTGCAGATATCGGCCGGGATCGCTCCTTCTGTGAGGAAAATGCCCGGCGGATGCGGTGGATCTCCAACCTGGCCTTCGGGGATGTGCTGCTGTTTTTCTGCGGCAATACGCTGCTGCTGGTTCTGAATATGAGCCATCCCGGCGTATTTTTGCTGGCGCTGCTGCCGGATATGCTGGGTGTGGCCATCGCCGTCTGCGCTGCAGCTCTGTCCCATCTGATCTATAAATCGGCCCGTCTGCAGTCGGATGCAGACCTGACCATCTGAGGCGGCCGCCATGATCGTGATACGGATCGATGTCATGCTGGCCCGGCGGAAGATGTCTGTCACGGAGCTGGCGGAGAAGGTGGGAATCACCCTGGCCAACCTCTCCATCCTGAAAAACGGCAGAGCCAAAGCGCTGCGCCTGGAGACCCTGGACAAACTCTGCAAGGCCCTGGACTGTCAGCCGGGGGATTTGCTGGAGTTTGTGGAGGATGGGGATGTATATTAAGCTGATTCAGCCCCGTATGCGCAAGCGTCCCATGGACACAGACATCAAACTCCACATGGCGCCGCCCTTAGGGCTTCTGACCATTGCTGGCCTCCTGCGAAAGGACCACCGGGTGGTCATTGAAAATGAAAATGTGGAGGACCTGTGCTTTGACGACCACCCCGACCTGGTGGGGATTACCGTCACGGTGGACGCCTTTCCCCGGGCGGTGGAGATCGCCCGGCGCTTTCGTGCCGCTGGTTCCCTGGTGGTGGCAGGCGGTATCCATGTGACCACAGCGGCTTCTGCCATTCCGGATGGCTGCTTTGATGCTCTGTGCATCGGCGCAGCGGAAGGCACCTGGCCTCGGATTGTGGCGGACGCCCAGGCAGGACGGCTGCAGCCGGTCTACCGCTGCAGCCCCGATTTGCGGGGGGATCAGCTGGCCTCGCCGGCCTATGACCTGCTGAAGCAGGGACCATATCTCTACTGCAACGTGGTGCATACCAGCCGCGGGTGCCCGTTCCGCTGCGATTTCTGCTATAACAGTGCCTCCACCCGGCGGTATGTGAACCGTACGGTGGAGGCAGTGCTGTCGGATATCCGGGCTGTGAATTGCAAGCATGTGATGTTCATCGACGACAATTTTGCAGGCAATCCCCAGTGGACCCGCACCTTGCTGAAGGAACTCAAACCGCTGAAGCTCAAGTGGAATGCAGCGGTGTCCATCAACGTGGTCAATGACCTGACCTTGCTGGACGAGATGCGGGAGAGCGGCTGTCAAAGCCTGTTTATCGGGTTTGAGAGCATTCACCCGGAGTCCCTGGAAAACGTCCATAAAGTGCAGAATAACACGGCATTTTACGAGGCGGCGGTACAGGCCATCCATGACCGCGGCATCATGATCAACGGCAGCTTCGTATTTGGCCTGGATGGGGACACGCCGGAGACATTCCGCCTGACACGGGACTGGATTGTGCGGAATCGAATTGAGACAGTGACCTCCCATATTCTGACGCCCTATCCGGGAACCGTACTCTACGACCGCTTGGAGTCTGAGGGGCGCATTACCTGCCGGGACTTATCCCGGTACAACACCGCCAATGTGGTATTTCAGCCCAAGGGTATGACGGCGGAAGAACTGTATCAGGGCTACCTGTGGATGTATCGGGAGCTGTACAGCACCAAGAACATCCTGCGCCGTCTGCCGAAAGCCAGGGAGCAGGTGCTGCCTTATCTGCTGTTCAATTTCCTCTACCGTAAATTCGGCCCATTTACCGACGCTCTGTGCCGGAACGTGACCTATGCCCGCATTGGCCGCTTGGCCGACAGACTGGCGCGGTATTTATAAAGCATGTGCGCAGCAAACTGTTTTTGCTGCGCACATATTTGTCAACTTACTTGCGGTTCTGCTGGCCGTTCTGCTGATTCTGTTGGTTCTGCTGGTTCTGATTGCGGTTCTGATTCTGGTTCTGCTGCTGGTTCTGGTTCTGATTGCGGTTCTGGTTCTGCTGCTGATTCTGGTTCTGGTTCTGGTTGAAATTCATGAGAATGTCCTCCTGATAATGGATTGTGGTACCGCGTGGTTAGTATGGCCCATCAGGCCGATTTCATTCAGGATTTGTCCTTGGGCTTGAAGATCAACGCCGCCAACAAGCCGAAGAACACCGCCGCCGTAATGCCGCCGGCCGTGGCTTTGAGGCCGCCAGTGACCGCACCCAGAATGCCGTCCTCCTGGACTGCCTCCTTCACGCCCTTGGCCAGAGTGTTGCCGAAGCCGGTCAGGGGCACCGTAGCGCCGGCGCCGCCCCAGTCCACCAGGGGCTGATAAAGGCCCAAGGCCCCGAGTGCCACACCGGCCACCACATATAAAACGAGAATCCGGGCCGGAGTCAGTTTGGTTTTGTCGATGAGAATTTGCCCGATGACGCATAAGACACCGCCCAGGAGAAATGCTTTCAAATAGTCCATGGCTACCTCCTTTCCGTACCGATGGAAACAGCATGGCAGACCGCCGGGATGCTCTCGCCCTGCTGGGTGGACAGGGGAGACATCAGTGCGCCGGTGCCGCAGAAGAGCACGTTGTGCAGTTTTTTCCTCTCCATCTGCCGCAGGAGATAGCCGCACAGCACCACGCTGCCGCAGCCACAGCCGGAGCCGCCGGCGTGGACGTCCTGCTTTTCCAAGTCAAAAATCATCACGCCGCAGTCGTTGTACACCCCGCCGATGCCCACGCCATCCCGGCGGAACAGATCCAGGATAATTTCCTTGCCCACGCTGCCCAGATCGCCGGTGACGATCAGGTCGTAGTCCGAGGGGGACAGCTGCAGATCGTCAAAATGGGCCCGCAGGGTCTCGTAAGCGGCAGGCGCCATGGCAGCGCCCATGTTGTTGGCATCCTTGATGCCGTAGTCCACCACGGCGCCCACGGTGGCGGCGTTGAGGAAAGGCCCCTGTTCCTGCCGGCCCAGCAGAATGCAGCCGGCCCCGGTGACGGTCCATTGGGCAGTGGGCGTCCGCTGTCCGCCGTAGCCCAGGGGATACCGGTACTGCCGCTCTGCCGAGGCAAAGTGGGAGGAGCTGACGGCAGCGGCAATACGGGCATAGCCGCCGTTCACCGCCATTCCCGCCAGACACAGGCCCTCAGCCATGGTGGAGCAGGCTCCATATAATCCCAGAAATGGCACACCGGAATCCCGGATGGCGAAGCTGGAGCTGATGCACTGGTTCAGCAGATCGCCTGCGAACAGCGCATCCAGATCCTGATTGTGAATCCCGGCTTTTTTCTTGGCAGTTTCCAGGGCCAGCTCCTGCATTTTGCTTTCCGCTTTCTCCCAGGAGGACTGGCCCCACTTGGTATCGGTGTTGGTCTCGTCAAAATAGGCCTTCAGCGGCCCTTCCTGTTCCTTTTTCCCGGCAATGGCGCTGGAGGCCAGAATCGCGGGATGCTGGTCAAACACGAAGCTCTGCCGGCCCCGGTGGAGAATTCCCATATACATCGCTCCTTTGGGCTTAGTATGCGAAAAAAACCGCAAACTATGAATCCGGTTGTGTCAAATGGATTTTTATGATACAATCGGGTGAAACGAGGTGATCCCCTTGCGAATTGGAACCTTAGAGACCGGCGGCCTGACGGCGCTGGCGCCCATGGCCGGTGTCACGGACCTGGCCTTCCGTACCATCTGTGCCCGAATGGGCGCGGCTGTGACGGTGACAGAGATGGTGTCCTCCCGGGCGCTGGTCTATCAGGATAAAAAAAGCATTGGTCTTTTGAAAAAAACGCCGGTGGGCCTCTGCGGCGCACAGATTTTCGGCAACGATCCGGAGATCATGGCCCAGGGAGCCAAGCTGGCCCTGGCCCACTCCGGCTGTGATTTTCTCGATCTCAATATGGGATGCCCCATGCCCAAAATCGTCAACAATGGCGACGGCAGCGCCCTGATGAAGGACCCGGCTCTGGCCGGACGTATCGTCCGGGCTGTGGTTGATGCCGTGGAGGTGCCGGTGACGGTGAAAACCAGACTGGGCTGGGACCGGGGCAGCATCAATGTGGTGGAGCTGGCCAAAGTTCTTCAGGACAACGGCGCAGCGGCCATTGCCGTCCATGGACGAACCAAATCCATGCTTTATTCTGGCCGGGCGGATTGGGATACCATTCACGCCGTCAAAGAGGCTGTGTCGATCCCTGTGATTGCCAATGGCGATATCTTTGGCCCCAACGAGGCGGTGAGCTGCCTGCGGCGCACCGGAGCAGATCTGGTGATGGTTGGCCGCAGTGCCTTCGGCAACCCCTGGGTGTTCCGGCAGGTCTGCGCAGCCCTGGCCGGCCAACCGGTGCCGGAGCTGCCGCCTTTGGACCAGCGGGTAGATACGGCCGTGGAGCAGTTCGAACTGGCCAGAGAGGACAAAGGCGAGCACATTGCCTGCCTGGAGGCCAGAAAGCACTTTGCCTGGTACCTGCGGGGTGTGGCCCACAGCAGTTATTATAAGGAACAAATCTCCGCCATCCAGTCCATGGAGGATATTTACAGGATTGCGGCAGGCATCAAACGCGACCTGAGGTGACAAGATGACTGAGGAAAAGGATTTCATCCGGCAGGCGCAGGCTGGCGATCAGGAGGCCTTCAGCTGGCTGGTGACGACCTATGAAAAGCCGGTCTACAATCTGTGCCTGCGGATGACAGGAAATCCGGAGGACGCCCGGGACCTGGCCCAGGAGGCTTTTCTCAAGGCCTGGCGGGGCCTGCGGTTCTATAAATTTGAAGCGGCCTTTTCCACCTGGCTCTACCGGCTGACCAGCAATGTCTGCATTGATTTCCTGCGGCAGCAGAAACGGCATCCCACGGTGTCCCTGACCGTGGAGGACGACCAGGAGAGCGCCGTGGAACTGGAGTTGGCGGATCCCGCGCCCTTGCCGGAGGAGCAGGTGCTCTATGACGAGCAGCGCCGGGCGGTAGCGGCCGCCATGGAGCGGTTGGAGGAGGATTTCCGCTTGATTCTGACCCTGCGGGTGGTGGAGAACTTGCCCTATGAGGAAATCGCGTCGATCATGGATCTGAAGGTTGGCACGGTCAAATCCCGCCTGGCCCGGGCCAGAAATAAATTAAAGAGAATCCTGCTGCAAAGTGGGAACAATTTGGAATTCTTATCGTCCAACTCCAAAGAAGGGGGGATGCGCCATGACCTGTGAGGAAGCCTTGGTGCTGCTCAGCGGACATCTGGATCACGAGAATACGGCAGAGGAAGAGGCGCAGCTCCAACAGCACCTGGCGGCCTGCCCAGCTTGCCGGCAGCTGCTGGCCGCTTTTGAGGCAGTGGACGCGGACCTACTGTCCCTGGAGGAGGAGCCGCCGGCAGATCTGCATGCCAATGTCATGCAGGCGATCCGGCAGGAGACTGCTGGAAGGAAGAGACGCCGTTCCATGTGGGCAGGCCTGGCAGTGGCAGCTGCATTGACTGTGGTGATCGGCGCAACAGCGCTGCGTTCTGCCGGACAGGGCAGTGCGGCCAGCGCACCGCAGACAGCCATGCTGCGGACCGCCGCCGCGGAAGAGGTGCCTGCCAGCGCAGAAACCACGCTGGAGAAAGAAACGGTGCTGGAGGAAGAACGGATCCTTGAGGATTCCGACCTGGATCGGGCGGTTGTAGGAGGGCCGATGCTCTTTGCCGCCGCACCTAGCGAGGAGGCTGCGCCAGACAGCGAATGGATGGACTGCGATCCGCAGGAATTGGCGAATCAGCGGGGGGCTGATGTGCTTGTGACCGGAGAATTGCTGCCGGAGATGGAACTGTGCCCCTGTGAAACGCTGGAAAATGGTGCGCTGTTGTATCAGCTGGATACTTCCAGCGCGGCAGTGGAACTCAGCCGCCTTTATGGTGCGGAGCTGTATCAGCCGGCGCAATATGGGACGGAGGATCTGTCTTACGCGCTGTTATTGCCGCAATAATTTCCAGATTATAAAATTCTTCGCTTCACACACTAAACCGAAAAGGGGTGTTGGTGTGTGAAGCGGAGGATTTTATTTTGTATCGTGACGGTCATGCTGTTGCTGCTGCCGGCGCAGGCTGCGGAGGACTATATCAAATGGGTGGAGTTTGACGTCTCCTGCGCCGCCATGGAGCGGGCTTTGCAGCTGGAGCAGCAGTACCGGGAGCAGGACCGGGTGGTGAATTGGATTGACCAGCTGGCTCTGGCTGCCACGAGAACCGGCAGTGGGAGATTCCCCGTCTCAGCTGTGGACCGGGCGGCAAAGGAACTGGCCTCCGACCGGTCGCCGAAGGAATTTTTGGGGAATCAGTATCGGTATTATCAATATTACCGGGAGGCCTACGGCGCCGTGCTCCAGGGCTTGGTTGGAAGCTACGCCATCCAGACCCCGGAAGGGGAGTGGAAGCCTGCCTATGGTGTCAAGGCCTTTTCTCCCATTGCGGCAGGTTATTGGTATAACCACTATGACGACTTTGGCGCCAGCCGCAGCTATGGCTTCCAGCGCCGTCACCTGGGCAACGACCTGATGGGCAGCCTGGGAACGCCCATTGTGGCGGTGGAGGGCGGCACGGTGGAGGCCATGGGCTGGAATCAGTATGGGGGCTGGCGGATTGGAATCCGATCCCACGACCGGCTGCGGTATTACTATTATGCCCATCTGCGGAAAGATACGCCCTTTGCGCCAGGTCTGGAAGTGGGAGATACAGTGCAGGCTGGTGACGTCATCGGCTTCATGGGCCGGACCGGGTACTCTGTCCGGGAAAATGTCAACAACATCGAGGTGGTCCATCTGCACTTCGGCCTCCAGCTGGTCTTTGACGAAAGCCAGAAGGAGTGCAACAGTGAAATCTGGGTGGATGTCTACGACATTGTCAACTTTCTGGCCCAGCATCGCAGCTCCGTCCAGTATGACCCGGAGGCAAAGGCCTGGAAACGCTTGTATCCCTATCGGGATCTGGATTGACGCACACTGCTTCGATGGGGTATAATGAGGGCAAATCCGACAGGAGGCGACAGGATGAGCCGCTTTATTGTGTTTGACACGGAAACCCCCAATTGCCGCAACGACAGTATTTGCTCCATCGGCATCACGGTGGTGGAGAATGGAAGAATTGTGGACGAGCGCTATGACCTGGTGGATCCGGAGGCCCGCTTTGATGTATTCAATGTGGAGCTCCACGGGATCTGCCCGGACATGGTGCGGGGGGAGCGGAATTTCCCGGTGCTGTGGGAGGAACTGGCTCCCATCATGGGCAGCGGAATTCTGGCGGCCCATAATGCAGCCTTTGACCTGGGGGTTCTGTCCAAGCTGTTCCGGCGCTATGGCATCCAACGGGAACCGGATCCCTATGTCTGCACGGTTCAGCTTGGCCGCCGCTGCCTGCCTGAGGCCCCCAACCACAAGTTGAACACATTATGTCAACTGCTTAATATTCCCCTGGACCATCACAATGCTGCCAGTGACAGCCATGCCTGCGCGGAGCTTTTGTGCTGGTACATAAAACAGGGCTTCCCGGTGGAGCGGTATGTGAAGCCCTGGGACTACAGCCGGGGCGGCCGCAGCCGCTGGTACTGAGAGAAGAGACAATTTGCCGCAGGAACACAAAGCCGGCCTTCCGAGGGAAGCGCCGGCTTTGTGCTGTGTTCCAATGGATATGGAAATCCTGGAATTGACAAAAATGTTTGGAGATGTGGATTCGAAATAAACACATTTCCGGTCTTGTGGGATCATGTTATTTCTACAGTGTGTAGCATTTTTTATGAAAAATTTCCGACAATTTAATGGATAAAACCATTGACAGAAGTGGATTTTCATATTAAATTGTATATGATAAATGGCAGCCTGTGAAAGCCCGCTGCGGCGACCGGTGATCTGCCGGAAGAAATTCATGTGAAGTTTGAGGTAATCAACAATGCGAGTATCTGAAATTTTTGAAAAGCGAGCCACACTTTCCTTTGAGGTGTTTCCGCCCAAGACCGACGCAGGCATGGAGAAGCTCTGCGGAGAAGGCGGCGTCCTGGAGAAACTGTATACCCTGCATCCGGACTACATCTCCTGCACCTATGGTGCCGGCGGCACCAATGTGGGTAAGAACCTGGAAGTCCTGGAGAAGATTCAGAAGGACGGCAAATGCACGCCTGTGACGCATTTCACCTGCATCGGCAACACGAAACAGAGCATCAAAGAGCAGCTGCAGAACTATCTGGACCACGGCATCAACCATATGCTGGCCCTGCGCGGCGACCTGCCCTTTGGCTGGACCGGTACCGGCGGCGACCTGCATTATGCCACGGAGCTGGTGAAATTTGTCCGTCAGGAATTCGGTGACAAGTTTACCATTGCCGTCAGCGGCTCCCCGGAGGGCCACATTGCCTGCCGCAGCCTGGAGGCGGATATCTCCTTCCTGAAGCAGAAGCAGGACAACGGCGCCGACTACATCATGACCCAGCTGTGCTGGGATATGGATCAGTTCCGCTACTGGCTGGACGCCATCCGTGCCGCCGGTATCTGGCTGCCCGTGGATGTGGGCATCATGCCCATCCTGGATCAGGCCGCGACCATCAACATGGCGCTGAGCCGGAACGCCTGCGTCATGCCCCGTGCCCTGTGCGAACTGATCTCCAAGCACTGGATCTTCCCCAACCCCTTTGAGAAGGAGCCCTTCGACGCCGCTGCTGAGCAGAAGAAGGCGGACTTCAAGGAAGCTGGTATTGAGTATACCATCAATCAGATTGATGAATACCGCGCCTGCGGCATCGATGGCATCCACCTGTATGCCCTGAACAAATATGATGATGTTGCCCGCATCGTGAAAGAGAGCGGCCTGGTTGATCTGATCTGATCCCAAGTGATAACGAAAAATCCCGGCAAGCCCAGCTTGCCGGGATTTTTTTGTTACAGTACCATCAGCAGGGTACCGGCGCCGATGAGAATACAGCCGATCAGCGACTTTGTGGTGAACCGTTCGTGGAGGAACACGAAAGCCAGCACCAGGGTGATGATGACGCTGAGCTTATCCACGGGCACCACCTTGGAGGCGTCGCCGATCTGCAGGGCCCGGTAGTAGCACAGCCAGGAAGCGCCGGTGGCCAAACCGGAGAGAATCAGGAAGATCCAGCTTTTCCGGCTGATTTCCGAAAGTCCGTTCTGGGCATTGGTGAGAAAGACCATGCCCCATGCCATAACGACGACCACCACCGTGCGGATTGCCGTGGCCAGATTGGAGTTGACGCCGTCGATGCCGATCTTGGCCAAAATGGAAGTCAGGGCAGCAAAGACCGCCGACAGAAGCGCAAATACAAACCACATAGAAATCCCTCCCATATCTTCTGCCAATCAGTGTAATGAGAGAAAGGGCGCTTGTCAATGCACTGTGGTGTTTTTTGTATAATATTGTGCTTGAGCATGCCAAAGTTCGGAATATTTCCCGCCTTCCGCTGCGACCAGCACCGCGTGGCTGCCCTGCTGCACCACCCAGTCGTCACAGATGGCTGCCCGGAAGAGCATGGTTACACCTCGGAGTTTTCCCGCAGCAGCTGGTGCTTGATATCCCACAGCTTCTGGGACAGATCCACATAGTAGGTCTGGGGATTTTCAAAGCGCTTGATTTCGTCCCAGAGGCAGTCCACTTCCTTCTTGCAGTAGGCCTGAATCTCCTGGAGGCTGGGCAGATCGTAGACCAGCTTGCCATCCTTGAAGATCGGCACCTGCAGCTCCCGGGCGGTGAAGTTGTAGACCTTCTTCCGCTTCCAGGTGGCTTCGGGGTCAAAGATGGTCAGATCCTGGCTGTCGTCCACCACTTCATCGTGAACGCACAGGTAGTCGGCGATGGCCTTGCCGGTGTCGTTGCCGTAGAAGCGGTAGAGCTTCTTGAAGTGGGGATTGGTGATCTTACCCACGTTTTCACTGATTTTGATCTTGGGGATGATCTCACCCTGCTCGTTCTCTACGGCGGTCAGCTTGTACACGCCGCCGAACACCGGCTCAGATTTGGCGGTGATGAGCCGTTCGCCCACGCCGAACATGTCGATCTCCGCACCCTGCAGCAGCAGGTCCTGGATGATGTACTCGTCCAGGGAGTTGGACACAGAAATCTTGCAGCTCTCCCAACCGGCCTCGTCCAGCATTTTCCGGGCCTGCTTGGTCAAGAAGGCCATGTCGCCGGAATCCAGGCGGATGCCGCACTTGGTCAGGCCCCGGGGCCGCAGCACCTCATTGAACGCCCGAATGGCGTCAGGGATACCCTTTTTCAGGGTGTTGTAGGTATCCACCAGCAGGGTGGGGTTGTCGGGGTAGATCTCGCAGTAGGCCTTGAAGGCTTCGTACTGGGTGTCGAACATCTGCACCCAGGAGTGGGCCATGGTGCCGCCGGCGGGGACGCCGAACAGCTGATCGGAGATGGTGCAGGCAGTGCCGGCGCAGCCGCCGATGTAGGCTGCCCGGGCACCCAGAATGGCGCCGTCCACACCCTGGGCCCGGCGGGAGCCGAACTCCAGCACGGTGCGGCCCTGGGCGGCCCGGACCACTCGGTTGGCCTTGGTGGCAATGAGACTCTGATGATTCAGGGCCAGCAGGATATAGGTCTCCACCAGCTGCGCCTGAATGGCGGGAGCCCGTACCGTCAGAATCGGCTCCCGGGGGAAGATAGGCGTGCCCTCCGGTACGGCGAAGATGTCGCCGGTGAAGCGGAAGTTGGCCAGGTATTCCAGGAAGTCCTCAGAGAAAATCCTGCGGCCCCGCAGATAGTCGATATCCTCCGGGCCGAAATGCAGGTTTTGGATGTATTCTACCACCTGCTCCAGGCCTGCCGCGATGGCGAAGCCGCCGCCGTCGGGAATACTGCGGTAGAAAACGTCAAAATAGGTCATACGGTTTTGATAATTGTGCTGGAAATAACCGTTTCCCATGGTCAACTCATAAAAGTCGCAGAGCATCGACATGTTCCAGGGCTGTTTCACATCCATATAAAGCACCTCGTTTTTATGTATTGCCCCAATTATACCACAGATTTTGCAAATAACAACTGTCTTGTCATAATACTTGACATGACAGATGCGGGAAGCGGAGAGTCCGCTTCCCGCCAGGGTGCCTCAGTTCCCGCGCATGGAATCCAGCATTTTGCCCGCTTCCATTTTGATGGTTTGGGCAGCGTCATCCGCCATGCGGTAGGCCTGAGATTGCTTGGGCATCATCAGAATGGTAGCCGCACCGGCCACCATACCCAGTCCCAATGAAGCAACAAAAGATTTGACTTGCATCCTCCATCCCCCCGTCCATAGTGTACCCCGGAGAACGTATTTTACGATGGTTAAAAATTGTTAACCCATTTGCAGGCAATCTGTGATAGAATAAACCAGGTGATGCAAATGACAACAATTTATTTGATTCGCCATGCGGAAGCGGAAGGGAATCTCTGCCGCCGGATTCATGGCCAATACGATACCAATGTAACGCCCAAAGGGATGGTCCAGATTGCCGAGCTGCGCAAGCGGTTTGAAACAATATCGGTGGACGCCTGCTACGCCAGCGATCTGACCAGAACCAAAACCACGGCCCAGGCAATTTGTTTGCCGAAAGGGTTGGAATTGCATGCTGACCCAGCGTTTCGGGAAGTGAATCTGGGTGTCTGGGAGGGTCTGCCCTTCGGCTATCTCAACACCTTCGAGCAGGAGAGCATGCACCGGTTTAATCAGGATCCGCAGAACTGGCATGTGGAGCAGGGGGAGGATTTTGAGCAGTACACCGGCAGATTCCTGGCTGGCTTGGAACGGATTGCCCGGAACCATCCGGAGCAAACCGTGGCTGTGGTGTCGCATGCTGCCGTCATGCGCGGTGTGTTTCTGCGGCTGTTTCCGGATCTGGTCCCGACGCACAGCGATAATACTGCCGTGACAAAGCTGGCTTGGGAGCAGGGAACATTTCAGATGATCTATTGCAACGACAGCAGTCATTTGGAGGCCGGAAAATCCACGCTGCGCCGTCAGAAGTGGCAGCAGCAGGACGGCGCCCAGGGAGACGATACGCTCTGGTTTCAGCCGGGGCTCCAACCGGCGGAAACTCTGGCCGCGGTGGAGGGCGCCTGGACGTTCACGGCCCTGGAGGGACAGCGGCCCGTGGGTCATTTGACTCTTTCCGAGGACAGTACAGATACGGGCCGCATTGACGATTTGTCGCTGGTGCCATCCTACCGGGGATTTGGTCTGGGGATTCAACTGCTGGGGCAGGCAATCTTCACCATGCGCCCCCTGGGAAAGCGCTGGCTGCGCATCCGGATTCCGAAAGAAAATCCCGCCCTGGAGAAGCTCTGCGCCCAGTTGGCCTTTGTGCCGGAAGAAAGCGGCGACTGGGTTTTGGACTTGCCGGTGCGGGTACGCCCCATATAGATATGTACTGCGGGAAACCCCGCAGTGGCTTATCGGCCTCCGATCATGCCGGTTCCGGTGCGCGCGGAACGGCCGGTAACGGCCTCATCAATGGCGTCCCGGGTGCCGTCAATGGCGTTTTCCACGCCGTTTTCGAAGTCGTCCACGATGCCGTCGTGATCACGGTCGTATTCGCCGTTGGGAAGCGTACCATTGTTGGTGTTTCCGTTGGGCGTGGTGGCAGTGCCGTTGTTGCCGTTGACACCGTTGTTATAGCCATTGGAGTTTCCGTTGCCGTTGGCCCCGGTGCCATAATTGTCGGTTACACTGCCGTTGGAGCCGTTGACGGTGCCATTGGGCGTGGTGGAGACATTTCCGTTGCCGGAAACGCCGTCGTTGCTGCAGGCGGCCAGAACGACCGTCATGGTCAGCACAGCCAGCAAGATTGCAATCATGCGTTTCATATTGTTTCCCTCCTGCATATTTCAAAGACCAATTGATCTGGTGCAGACCTAGTATTTGCGCTCGACGCCGGCCTATACTGGCAATCCCTGTCAAAATGCCCAAAAACCATTTTAAATTGATGGAATAATATCGATTGATTTATGGGGAAAGACCATGTATAATAAAAGGAGATTTTGAAGCAAAAGGGGAATCACCAATGAAAAAACTCACCGTAAAAAAAGGCGCAACCTGCATGGCCTGTCTGGAATGCGTCCGTGCCTGTTCCAACGCCTTCTATAAGGAATTTGATCCGGGCAAGTCCCTGTCTCTTATACACATCTCCGAGCCCACGAGACGTAGAGGAAT
>CAMBCW010000017.1 GCA_945864925.1 uncultured Clostridia bacterium | reverse complement strand
GATTCCTCTACGTCTCGTGGGCTCGGAGATGTGTATAAGAGACAGGCCCTGGACGCCTACGCCCGCCAGCGCAGCGACCGCTGCCCTTTTATGGAGACAAAGACCTTCTGCTCCAACTGCCATGTCCATTGCTACAAACCGGAAATGCGGGAAAAAATCCGGGCGGTTATGCGTTTTTCCGGCCCCCGTATGATCTTGTATCATCCTCTTTTGGCAGTGCGCCATGTGATGGAGACAAAAAAAGAAAAGAGACGATTGGAGAAGACAGCATGAAGATCAAAAAAATCGTGTATATCACCCTGGGCTGCATGGGCGTGGGTCTTGGCGCCCTTGGCGCAGTGCTGCCCCTGCTTCCGGCCTTTCCGTTTCTGCTGCTGGCGGCGTTTTGCTTTGGCAGGAGTTCCGACAAGCTGCATACCTGGTTCATAGGCACCAAGCTATATAAGGACAATCTGGAAAGCTATGTCCAAGGCAGAGGCATGACGGCAAGAACCAAAGTCCGCATCATGATCACGGTGACCATCCTCATGAGCATCGGCTTTGTCATGATGCATCGGGTACCCGTGGGGCGGATCGTGTTGGGGTGCGTCTGGGTATTCCATGTGCTCTATTTTGCCTTCGGAGTCAAGACAATCCGTCCGGAAAACGCACCAATGCTCCCGGATTGATGCGGGAACACGTCGGATGTGAGTTCTCCCCATTGTTTCCGGCGGGATATGGTGTATAATGGATGTGATCCGATAACGAAGAAAGGAGAACACTCCATGCAGGAACTGCAGTTGAAACGTGTTTACCGCCATTTTAAGGGCGATTATTATCTGACGGAAGATGTGGCCCGGGATTCTGAGACAGGGGAAGAATATGTGGTCTATCGCAAACTTTATGGTGACGGCTCCCTGTGGCTGCGGCCAAAAGCCATGTTCCTCAGTGAGGTGGATCGGGAAAAATATCCGGACTGCAGGCAAACCTACCGCTTTGAACTGCAGGAAATCCAAAGCGTCGCTGGACATGAAACCCGGTAACGCTATACGACGGAGGTCAAAATAGAAACAGCTGCATGATACTAAAATCTGTTTGAAATCTTTAAAAGATTTCCGAGGATGAATTGTGCCAGAAAAGGCAGATGACGCAGCTGGGCTGGCGCCCAGCAAGGAAGATAACGCATTCTGGCGCAATTCAGACCGGAAAGAATGGAAGATTTTAAACAGATTTTAGTATGAAACACCCCCCCTGTGCGCCGCGGCGCACAGGGGGTTTGAACAGTCTATATTGAAATGAGGCCCTGCGCAGCGGCAGACAGATCCGTTGTCCGGAGTTACGGCCGGAAGCCATAGCCCCAGGGCTGCCTGCTTTGAGAAGTCTGGCTGTTCTGAGATGTCTCCTCTTGCTGCAATGCAGATTGAATCTGTTCTCCAACTGAAATCTCCAGAGTGAGGGTTTCTCCCTGGCGGTAAATGGTCAGTTCCAGCAGATCCCCCGGAGTGGCGGCGCTGATCTGGTCCGCTAAGTCGCTGCTGCCCGTAATCTGCGTGTTCCCGACTTCCGTGATGATATCATTCACCTGCAAGCCGGCCTCTGCGGCGGGGCTGCCTTCTGCGACCAGCTTCACAGCGGCACCTTTGGGAAGGCCGTAGCTCTGCATCTCCTCGCTTACGTCCGCCACTGATACGCCGATATAAGACTTGGCGTAGTATCCTTTTTCGATGATGCTTTTCACAATGCCAGAGATGTCGTCAATGGGGATTGCAAAGCCGATGTTATCGATGGAGGCCTCAGATCCGGAGCTGGAGTATTTGGCGTTGGTGATGCCAATGACCTCTCCGTGCATGTTGAACAACGCGCCGCCGGAATTGCCGGAGTTGATGGCGCAGTCAGTCTGGATCAGATCCATGGTCACGCCGTTGGACAAGGTGATTTCCCGGCTCAGCGCGCTGATAGCTCCGGCGGTCAGGGAGAACGTCAATTCACCCAGAGGATTGCCAATGGCAACGACGCTGTCGCCCACGTTCAAACTGTCGGAACTGCCCAGGACAACCGGCGTCAGGCCGTTTGCGTCAATTTTCAGGACCGCGATATCATTGCTCTCGTCGTAACCAATGAGACTGGCATCGTAGCTGTCTCCGGAGTAGGTGGTCACGGTAATGGAGTTGGAACTCTCAATGACATGGTAGTTGGTCAAAACGTAGCCATCATCTGTCAGGATGAACCCGGAGCCGGAGGCGGCGGAACTGGTCTGGTAGCCCCAGAAATTAGTGGTGATGGAGGTCGTGATGCCCACGGTGGAATTGACGTTGGCGGCATAGACCTCTGCCGCGGTCAGCTCTGCGGAGGTATCAATGGTTTGAATGTCGATGACAGATGTTTCCCGGACGTCCTTCATTACGGTGGAGGTCGGCGCACCGGCCGGCACCGCATCTGATGACTGAGCGGTCAAAGAGTTCCCCAGGAGGGTAATACCAGCGCCCATGGCGCCTCCAAGGATGGCACAGCAAAGAGCCAGTGCGGTAATCCGGAGCGCAGTCCAGCCTTTTTTCGGCTTCGGCGCCGGGGGATCCTGCACCGCTGCCTGGGGCGGACAGAGACTGGAGGCTTCCGGAACGGAAGGCTCCCCTTGCTCGAATTGGTTGTCTGTATATTCACTCATATGAATCGGCTCCTTTATGCTTGTTCAAGAATTTCTGTTCTTGTGTGTCTATCATAGTCCACGTTGCTGAATTGCGGCTGAAAGCATACTTGAACGTTTTGTAAATAAACCGGAAAAAATCATTGGGTCTGCTGGCCGGCAGACCCAATGATACGGAGCATATTATGTTTTGAAACGAAGAGCAAGCAGAAGGCCGCCTGCCAAACATAACAGGGAGACAACCAGCAGGAGGAGAGACGGCCCAAGACTGACCGCAGTACCGGTTGGCGCACTGGACGGTGCGAAGGTTCCGCTGCCGGAAGCCGGATCGCCGGTCGGACTGGCGGAATCTCCCGGAACGCTCTCCGTCATGGATGGCATGTTTTTGGCCGGCCAGGAGGAGACTGCGGTATCTTCCTGCGGCGCCATTGCGTCCGGCTTTTGTCCGCCGCCGCGGCCTGGAGCTGCACCATCGGGGAAGGAGAACTGCTGACTGTCGCCCCTGTCCCAATTGCCGCCTTTGCCGCCCATACCGCCGGACATGGAACCCATGGCAGACAGGTTCAGGCCGCTCGAATCGATGAGGGAGCCGCTGTCGGCGCGCTGTGCTTCACTGGTGGAGGGAATGGTGCCGTCCAGCTGTCCTTCCACGCTCTGCCGGCGCAGCTGGCAGAAGGTCTGCAGGGCCTGCACACCGGCTTCAAATTCTTCATAGGTGCAGAACTTGGTGGGATCCTTTTCCACATAGGGGGCAATCAAGGCATAGGCATTTTCAATCCACGTCTGGGGGTCCACCGTGTTCAGAAATTCTGCGAACAGGTCGTGATACCTTTGCATGTAGGCGCTGTCGGAAAAGATCCATGCCTGCATGGGGCGGTCAGACAGCACATCGTCGATGGCGTCATTGACGGAGGCGGAGGCCTCCCCACCGGAAAAAGTACCGAAGGCAAGGTTGTAATCCCAGGGGATCATGGAAAGCTTGCCGTCCTTTTCGTGGAGATAATAGTTGTGGATGATGGTGCCTGTATAGCTGTCACCATTGACCACAAAATTATGGACGACAAAATACCGCAGAACTTCTTCCGTATCCAGCACATTCTCCAGATTCTCATAGGAGGAGAGCGCTTTCAAAGAGGCGATGAGACGTTCCCGGTCGGCGTTAGAAACCTCGGTCTTTGCATTGTCAAAGATATTGGCATAGCTGTCGGGATCGTCATCGATGTATTGCAGCTTAATATCGGAGGAGCTTCCGGATTCCGGGCCGCCCTTGGCCTGCTCCGGCTGCATGGCGCCGGGATCGAAAGCCTCCGGCATTTCTGCCCTGCCGCCACCCTGCGCCTGACCAGGGATCCTTTCCAGGCCGTCGCTGGGAGCATTTTCTGCAGCGCCGTCCGCTTGTGCCTGGAATGCGTCCATATCGAAGTCATTGCCGTTGCCGCGGCCGCCGCCGAAACCGGTGGAATCCGGCTTGTACAGCTCACCGGTATCACTGCCGTAATTCCGTTGCAGGAAGGAATCCTCCACGCCCTCCACCGCCAGATACAGCCCCCAGTCCTGGCCGTTGACGGTGATATAGACGTAGCTGCACAGCGGCGCATCCACGCCAAACTGGCCCATCAGCTGATAAACCAAATAATCCTTCATGCAGGTGCTGTCCTGAATCAGATTGTTGAGACTGAGCTTGTCCAGGCCGTAATAGCTTTTGGTGCTGTCATATTGGTCGAATTCGATTTTAAAGCTGTAGCGGTCACTGCCCATGCTGGACACAGAGCTGAGCGAGGTGTTGCCTTTGGCTCGGATTCCCACATTCTTATAGCTTTCTCCATCGATCACGACGGAGCAGACGCTGTATTCCTCGTTTTCGCAGGTTTCCAGGAAACTGCTCCAGTTGTCCATGACAATATCGACGGTGTGTACCCTGGAGGTATCGAACAGCCGGTTCTCATAGCCGATCACCGGATCAGTGGTTTCAATCCCCAGGGCACGGCCGTTCATAAAAATGAAGGTGAGAAGCAAGGACAGGAGAATGGCGGCAACGCAGATGTGGTTGATGTACTTGTGCGTTGACATAGGCGGTTCTCCTTATCCCATATAGTCTCCATTGTAGCTGACCAGGACAGCGCTGGTCACACCGTCCATGTCGGAAAGTGTGTTGATAAAATCGGTGTTGTCGTCTTTCAGGCGAATCTCCAGGTTCAATTCAATGGCGCCTTTGCTGGCGGACTTGCTTTTGACGACGCAGCGCTGGGTCTGGGCATCCAAATATGTCTTTGCCTGCACTTCTGCCTCGTGGGTGTCGCAGCGGAGCACCACGATATAGGGATTGCAATGGCTTTTCCGGTTGACGAATACCATCAGGATCACACCGATGACCACACTGCCGATGACGGCCAGGGGAATCATACCGGCGGCCAGCACGATGCCAACGGCGATGGACCAGAAGAGGAACGCGATGTCCAGAGGCTCCTTGATGGCGGTGCGGAACCGGACGATGGACAGGGCGCCCACCATGCCGAGAGACAGCACCACGTTGCTGGTGACAGCCAGAATCACAACGGTGGTGATCATGGTCAGAGCGACCAGAGTGACGCCGAAGCTGGAGGAATACATCACGCCCTGGTAGGTCTTTTTGTAGACCAGAAAAATAAACAGGCCGATGCCAAAGGCCAGGATGAGCGCCAGGACCATGTCCAGAATACTGACGCTGGTGATGTTTTCCAGAAAACTGGATTTAAAAATGTCGTTGAAGGTCATACATATCGTCCTTTCTGTTTCAGCCGTAGATCCGGCATTGTGCATATTTGGAAAAAGCTTCGCTGCGGCAGCCCTCCAGCTGGATGGCGTCCCGGATGATGGAGGGGAGGAACGTATCCCACTTGACCTCCAGAAGGATGGGGGCGCTGCCGGCAGGGATGGTGACGCAGGGCTTCAGGAAATCCGTGCAGTGGAGTCCGGTACGGATGTCGTAGTCCAGGGTTACGCGGACATTGCCGGGATCATAAACAAAAGGCTCCCGGGTGTAGTCCACAATGGTTTTGGGTCGCAGCTGCCGGCTTTGCATTTTGCTGTACAGCTCCTGAACCAGGGGCTGGGGACTGGTGACCATCCAGGTCAGGCGGCCATCCACAATGGCTTGGGCTTCCGCGGCGGAGAGGATCGCGCTTTGCTTGCTGCACAGGCCGGCTATTTTGCTTTTCTTTTCCAGGTGGATGAGGGAGGTATCGCCATTGTAGTACCGGATGCGGAATTTTTCTCTGCAGCTGACGCCATCCAGCTTTTCCCGCAGAGCCTGATCCGATGGGGTATCAAAATAGAGACTTCGAATCTCGTATTTCCCGTCCATGGCGTGGGGATCCGGTCGGGCAACCGCCCGGAGGCGCTGCCGGATGACCAACAGATCCATCCGGGAGATCTCGTGCTTCCACTCGTGGCGATAATCCATAAAATCACTTCCTTCGTGCAGACGGCACAGAGCCGCCGCGCAAACTTTACATAGATTTTACAACGGCTTGCTGAATTGGTGCTGAAAGTATAAAATGAGAATTCAGGAAACCGCAGCTGGAAAAAAACTGCGGCTGCCTGGCATTTTTCAGTTCCCATTCAGAGAGAAACTGTACTATAATACAAAATTAGAAATGTTTTTGATGCGGCTTGCCGGCCGGAGGAAATCATATGAAAATTTTGATTATCGAAGACGAGAAATTGCTGGCTGCTTCCCTGAAAACGCTGCTGGAAAAAAGGGGTTCGAGGTGGAATGCGTCTATGATGGGGAAGAAGGCGAGGAGTATGCGGAGCTTGGAATTTACGATCTGCTGATTCTGGATGTCATGATGCCGAAGATGGACGGCTACCAGGTTGCCAGATCGGTTCGGGCCAAGCGCTGCGGGACGCCGATCCTGATGCTGACGGCCCGGTCCGGCCTGGAGGACCGCATCCAGGGCCTCAATGCCGGAGCGGATTACTATTTGACCAAACCCTTTGACACCCGGGAACTGCTGGCGTGCATCAATGCGCTGCTGCGCAGGCAGGGCGCCCAGGTGGATGAACTGGTACTGGGGAATACGGCGCTGGATCTCAATTCCTGTATGCTGACGTGCGGGGAGCAGAGTGTCCGGCTCTCCGCCAAGGAATTTGACGTCATACGTTTTTTGCTGCAGTCCAACGGGACGGTTGTGTCCAAGGAAGCGATTTTGGCCAAGGTTTGGGGCTACGATTCCAATGCGGTGGAGAACCATGTGGAGGTTTATGTGGGATTTCTGCGGAAAAAACTGAAGAGTATTGGTTCCAACATCCGCATTGAGGCGATCCGGAGACTGGGCTATCATCTGGAGGTGGAAGAATCTTGCTGAAAAAACTTCGGATCAAATTTGTTGCTGTTTTTATGGTGATTGTGACTGGGATGCTGTGCCTGGTTTTTGGTATGCTCTATCATTTTACGCAGCAGAACATGCAAAATGATAGCCTCAGCATGCTGCAGTCCATTGCCTCCAATCCGTTTCAGCTGAGCCAGCCGAATAATCGGAATGGTGATCTGCGTCTGCCCTATTTTATCGTGCAGATCGGGAATCGCGGAGATCTGGTGGCTGCCGGAGGTGGCTATTATGATCTTTCAGATGAGAATTTCCTGATGGATTTAATTGAAGCTGTTTTTTTGTCCCGGGAACAGTCTGGTATCCTGGAAGAATACAACCTGCGTTTTTACAGGACTGTGACTCCGGGGGGCCAGAATATGTTTTTTGCCGATATCACCAGTGAGCGCTCTGCGCTTCAGAATTTGGTGAAGAACTGCTTCATCATCGGCGGCGTTTGCCTGCTGCTGTTCCTCGGAATCAGCATTCTGCTGGCGATCTGGATGGTCAAACCTGTGGAGCAGGCATGGAAACAGCAGTGCCAGTTTGTGGCGGACGCGTCTCATGAACTGAAGACGCCGTTGACTGTCATTATGACCAATGCGGAGCTGCTCCAGAGTTCGGAATATGATCCCGTCAGTAAAAGCCAGTTTTCCGACAGCATTCTGATCATGTCCAGGCAAATGCGCAATCTGGTGGAGCGCCTGCTGGATCTGGCCCGCGCCGATACCGGGCAGAACAGCATGGCCTGTTCGTCCTTTGATTTCGGCGATCTGGTGGAAAAAGCCCTGCTGCCGTTTGACCCGGTCTTTTTTGAAAAAGGATTGGGCCTGACTGGCCAAATTCAGCCGGGGATTCTTGTTTATGGAAATGAACAGCAGCTCCATCAGGTGGTGGATATTCTGCTGGACAATGCGCATAAATACGGGGCGCCCCAAGGAGAGGTTCTGGTTCAGCTGAAAAAGGCGGGAAGGAGCCACTGCCGTCTGTCAGTGGCCAATCCGGGAGCGGAAATCTCGCCGGAGGACCTGAAGAATATCTTCAAGCGTTTCTACCGGGTGGATAAAGCACGGAGCCGGGACGGCAGCTTTGGCCTGGGCCTTTCCATTGCCGAGAGCATCGTAAAAAAACACCACGGCAATATCTGGGCGGAGAGTAGGGATGGGGTCAATACATTCTTTGTAGAGCTTCCGGCCAGATCAGGGGCTCCTTCGGACAGAGACTGAGAACGCAGACCAGCTCGACGGATTGCCGGCTTTATGCGATACGAAAGAAAACTGAAAATGGAGAATGCAAATATGATACAAATCCTTTTCGTCTGCCACGGCAATATCTGCAGAAGTCCCATGGCGGAATTTGTGATGAAAGATATGGTCAGAAAGGCGGGTCTGGAGCAGGCGTTTCGAATCGAATCTGCTGCCACCAGCACCGAGGAAATCGGGAATCCGGTTTATCCGCCGGCTCGCCGAAAGCTGGCAGAGCATGGGATCGGCTGTGCAGGGAAAACAGCCCGCCAGCTAAAAAGCAGCGACTATGGGCGCTTTGACTGGCTGATTGGCATGGACCGGGCCAATCTGCGCAACATGCACCGGATTTGCGGCGGTGATCCGGAGGGGAAAATGCATCTGTTGATGGATTTTACGGCCCGGCCCGGCGAGGTGAGCGACCCATGGTACACCGGCGACTTCAACGCGACCTGGGAGGACGTGGAAGAAGGCTGCCGGGGACTGCTGCGGACGCTGACACAGGATCAAAATGGAGCCGTAGATTCCGGGGCCTCTTCCGGCGGAAGAGGTATTTGAACCTTTTGTACTGACCGGGAGAACGGGACAATTTCCAGAAAACATACAAAATATACGTCGCATCGTCTGCTCCTTTGTGTTATAATGAAAAAGCCAAGAAGAGGAAACCTTCACAACAGGAGGAAAGACATGAAATCACAGGAATACACACTGGTCATTCTTGCGGCGGGAATCGGCGCCCGTTTCGGCGGCGGTGTCAAGCAGTTGAAGCAGGTGGGGCCCTCCGGAGAAATTATCATGGATTATTCCCTTCATGATGCCATTCAGGCGGGCTTTCGAAAAATTGTCTTTATTATCCGAAAAGAGATTGAGGAGGACTTCCGGGAGGTCATCGGCGACCGGATCGAGGCGCTGTGCAGGCCGCGGGGCGTGGAGGTTGCCTATGCGTTTCAGGAACTGCAGGATCTGCCGGAAGGCTTTATCTGCCCGAATGGACGCCGGAAGCCCTGGGGTACCGGCCATGCGCTGCTGGCCTGCAGGGGCTTGCTGAATGGTCCTTTTGCAGTGATCAATGCGGACGACTATTATGGAAAAAAAGCCTTTGTGCAGATGTTGTCCTTTTTGCGGAGCCTTCCGGACGGAAGCAGCGGCCACTATTGTATGGTTGGCTTCCGTCTGGGCAACACCCTGAGCGATTTTGGCGGTGTGACCAGGGGGATTTGTCTGGCTGACGCAGAGCGGAATCTCCTGCAGGTCCGGGAGACCAGAAACATCGTCAAGACGCCAGAAGGCGCTGCCGTTCTGGGAGGGGAGACGCTGGACGTGGACGCTTGCGTGTCCATGAACATGTGGGGATTTACGCCGGACATCCTGCCGGTTCTGGAAGCGCAGTTTGTCCAGTTCCTGAATCAAAATTTGCTGGAGCCGCAGACAGAGTTCCTGCTGCCGATTCTCATTGACCGCCTGCTGGAAGAGCGGGCCGTGTCTGTGCAGGTACTTCCGACCGATGACCAGTGGTTTGGCATGACCTTCCGGGAGGATATCCCGGCGGTTGTGGAGGCTTTTGGAGAGTTGGTGCGCCAGGGAGTCTATTGCCGGCAGCTCTATGCAGACTTGTAAGCGGCACAGACGCAGCAGCAGCCCGGAGGATGGATGTCCTCCGGGCTGCTGCTGCGTCAGGATGGTTCTCGCGTTTTGCACAAACGCTTATAAATGGTCAAACCTAAGAGACTGATTCCAATGGTAACGGCAAAGACCAGAACGGCTTGCATTGCTTCTCCCCGTCCCAGAGCGTTTCCTCCCATGGTGGAAGTGACAATGGAGGGCAGACGGCAGACGCTGGTGATCCAGAGCCAGTGAACGAAGCGGATCTTTGTCAGGCCGGCGCAATAGGATAGCACGTCCTTGGGCGTACCCGGCAGCAGGAAGGCTGCGATCAGGATGAAGCAGACCCGCTTGGTATTCTGCAGGAATTTCAAGGATTCGATTTTTTCCCGGGGGATGAAAACCTCCACGGCCCGGATGCCGAATCTCCGCACAAAGGCAAAGACCAACACGCCGCCGATGGTCATTCCCAGCATGCAAAGCAAGGTGCCCTCCACAAAACCGAAGGCATAGCCGGCGGCGATCTCCAGCGGCTCTCCGGGGATCACAGCCACGATGACCTGCAGCACGACCATTCCCAGAAAAGCCAGCCGGCCCCAGAGGCCGTGGGTGTCCACCCAGGCCCGGAATCGCTCCGGTTCAGATACGAACTGGAGCAGCGGTTTCCCGGCGAACCAGAAAACCAGACCGGACAGCAGGATGAATAAAACCACGCCGCTGCCGGCAATGATTTTCTTGTGTTTTTCTTGCATAAAACGCCTCGAAGAGATGATAGGACAATTCTACAGGAAACGGCAGGAAAAAGAAAGGCACAAGGGATTAAAGGTTGTTTAAGAAGTGTTTACGATGAAAAACAGACCGGCCCATGGCAAGACTGCACACCCTTCCTCGAATGTGTACCACACCCGTTACCCACGCAGCCAGCTCAGAAACGGCACCCTCACGGCACACACGGCGATCCGCTTAATGCTGCTCGGTTCCCCGCCTGACATGGTTCACGGGACCGCGTTGCGTAAGACCAAATCCTCAACACCGCTTACGTGGGTCAGACAATCCAGTACACACCCTCAGTCGGGAATTCATCCCTGCTATAGCGGATTGCAGGCAACAAGGCACCGCTGGCTCCCCGACTAGTGCAGCCTTGCCACAGACCGGATCTGCGGCAAAGCAAAGATTCAATTGAAAAAGCTTACAGCTTGCTTTCCACAAAAGCAACCAGTTCGCCGACGGTGGAGATTTTATCCTCCAGCTCCAGTTCGATGCCCAGTTCGTCTTCCAGATCCATGACCATTTCCACCGTGTCCAAAGAGTCCACGCCCAGGCTCTCGAAGGTGGTGTCGGCGGTGATATCTTCCGCAGCGATGTCCAGCTGCTCCGCCAGATAATTGGCAATTTTCTCAAACATTTCAAATTCCTCCGTGCTATTTCAATTCCATTCCGGAAAAACAGTGCAAACCACACGATGTTATAATACGGTTTTTTCCCGGAATGTCAAGAGAAATTTTTGGAAGCGAAAATGGAGTGGGCAATCAGCTCAGGAAATCCCGCAGCTTTTTGCTCCGGCTGGGGTGGCGCAGCTTTCGCAGGGCCTTGGATTCGATCTGACGGATCCGTTCCCGGGTGACGTCGAATTCCTTGCCGACCTCTTCCAGGGTATGGGCCTTTCCGTCGGTGAGGCCGAAGCGCATCCGCAGGACCTGCTCTTCCCGGCTGGTCAGGGTTTTGAGAACCTCCTCCAGCTGCTCCCGGAGCATGGTGTAGGAAGCGGCTTCCGCAGGCTGGGAGGCCTCCTCATCCTGGACAAAGTCGCCCAGATGGCTGTCCTCCTCTTCGCCGATGGGGGTTTCCAGGGAGACGGGTTCCTGGGAAATTTTCAGGATCTCCTCCACACGCGCCACGTCCATCTTCATTTCTTTGGCAATTTCCTCCGGCGTGGGGTCGCGGCCCAGCTCCTGTACCATGGAATGAGCGGTGCGGATAACGCGGTTGATGGTTTCGACCATATGCACCGGGATCCGGATGGTCCGAGCCTGGTCGGCGATGGCCCGGGTGATGGCCTGGCGGATCCACCAGGTGGCGTAGGTGGAGAACTTATAGCCCTTGGTATAGTCAAACTTCTCCACGGCCTTCAGCAGGCCCAGATTGCCCTCCTGAATCAGGTCCAGAAGCTGCATGCCCCGTCCCACATAGCGCTTTGCGATGGATACCACAAGCCGCAGATTGGCTTCTGCCATCTCCTGTCTGGCTTTTTCGTCGCCCTGGGCCATGCGCTGGGCGATGGCCAATTCCTCCTCCTGGGAAAGAAGGGGGATTTTTCCGATTTCCTTCAGATACATGCGGACGGGGTCGTCCAGCTTAGCTGTGTCTGGAACCAAATCCTCCGGGGAGAGATCATCGGGATTGACCAGGGAATCGTCGTCTTCCAGAGACTGCAATTCCGATTCCGTGGGCAGATCGTCCAGGGGCGCCGGAGTGAGGATCTCCAGCACATCGCCCACATCGATTTCTACGCCGCTTTGTTCCAGCAGGTCATAGTACTGCTCAATCTGATCTTCCGTGGCATCCACGGCGTCCAGGACCTCGATGAGACGCTTGGAGGAAACCTTCCCGCTCTTTTTTCCCTCAGCAAGAAGATCTGCCAGTTTTTTCTGATTTTCTTCTGTCAGATTCAGCTTTGCCAGCTTTTCCATTGCTTGTTCCATAGGTTAACCTCCATATCTCTGTTTGTCTTTAAAACGGTCCTGCCAGGTGCGCAGGGCATCCTCGCCGCTATGAAGAGAACGCTGATATTCACTGCGGACCACATTGACGCAGTCCTGCATGACCTGCTCAGAGACAAGCAGGTCGTGGCTGCGCAGCACATGGGTGAGATGGCTCATCTCTTCCCGGGTGAATTCGCCCTCCAAAGCGGCCAGAGAGACGTCCCGTCCGGCTTGCTGCTGCTGCTGCAGCAGACCGAATGCTTTTCCAAGCAGGGGAGAGGAGAACTGCTGCGGCAGCAGGCCGATGTCCGGCAGATAGGACGGCTCCTTGAGCACCTGCGCCAGAAGCTGCTCTTCAGCGCTGGCGGAGCGGAGATTGGTGTAGCGCAGATCCTTATCTTTGGGCTGGCGCTGGGCCGCCACATTGAGATCCGCCTGCTCCTGCCGCTTCTGTGCCTGCTTCTTCCGGCGCTGATAGGCCCGGTCAACCTCCAGCTTCATGGCATCCGGTGTGATACCGGCCGCCTCGGCAGCCCGGGTGCCATAGACCTCCCGCTGCACCGGAGCAGGGAAGGTGGCGATCAGCTCTGCGGCCTCCCGGAGGAAGGCGACCCGCTGCTCGTCCTGCTGCAGGTCGTAGCGGCTCTGCAGACTCAGGAGACGGTATTCCGCCTGGTTTTCCGACCGCTCCAGCAGCACCCGGAATTTGTCGGCGCCGTATTTTTTCAAAAACTCATCCGGATCCTTGGCGCCCTGCATGCGCAGAATTTTGACCTGCAGACCGGCTTTTTCCAGCATGGGTATGGCGCGGCTGGTGGCATTCTGCCCGGCTTCATCGCCGTCGTAGGTCAGAATGACCTGATTGGTATATTTCGCCAGCAGTTGGGCATGCTCCTCTGTGAGGGCGGTCCCCAGGGAGGCTACGGCGCAGTCAAAGCCATACTGATGCAGGGAGATGGCGTCCATATAGCCCTCGGTCAGGATAATATGGCCCTGCTTGCTTTTTTTGGCCACGTTGAGAGCAAACAGGTTTTTTCGCTTATTGAAGATCACGCTTTCCGGGGAATTGAGGTATTTGGGCTTGGAGTCGTCCATAACCCGGCCGCCGAAGCCGATCACATTGCCCCGCACGTCAATGATGGGAAACATCAGCCGGTTGTGGAACCGGTCGTGCAGGCTGCCTTTCTGGTTCTTCTGCACCAGGCCGACCTTCAGCAGCTCTTCTTTGGTATACCCCATTTTTGTCATGGTATCCAAAAGAGAGGACCAGCTGTCCGGCGCGAAACCCAGACCAAAGCGGGTGACGGTGGTGCGGCTGAGACCCCGCCGGGCAAGATAATCCCTGCCGGGCTGGCCTGCCGGGCCGTTGAGCTGCTGGTGAAAATACCGGGCGGCGTCCTTGCACAGGGTCCGCAGACGCTCCTGCTCCTTGTAGGCGGAGCGGTATTCGCTGTCCTCCGGGACTTCCATACCGGCCCGCTGGGCCAGGAATCGAACCGCATCCGGATAATCCAGCCCTTCGATTTCCATAATAAAGCTGACAGGGCCGCCGCCCTTGTGGCAGCCAAAGCAGTAATAGATTCCCTTGTCCGGCGCTACGGAAAAGGAGGGAGTTTTTTCGCTGTGAAACGGGCACAATCCGAAAAGGTTGCTGCCCCGCCGGGTCAGAGCCACATATTGACCCACTACGTCCTCAATGGGATTGCGGGCGTTGAGCTCGTCCAGAAATGCCTGAGAAAAAGCCACGGGGAACCTCCTTTCCGGTTGTCAAGTCTTGCTATCCCCGCACATGCCAGGATGAGGGGATGAAAATCTCTTCATACTTAGCCACGGCATATTTGTCGGTCATGCCGGCGATATAGTCGCAGATGACCCGGGGCATACCCTCGAAATCCAGCTGGGGAATGAAATCCGCCGGGAGTTTCTCCGGGTTTTTGCTGTAGTAGGTATAGAGGGCCTGGAGCATAGCACGGGCTTTACTTTCTTCCCCTTTGGCCACAGGATTTTTGTATACCCGGGCGAAAAGAAAATCGCGCAGGTCATCCATGGCCTTGCGGACCTCCGGATGCATACCGAGAGCGCCAGTTTCCTGGGTGCAGAGAATCATATCGGTCACCAGGGTGTTGATGCGTTCCCGATGGCTTTCTCCCAGAACATAGGAGATATCCCGGGGAACGTCGCTGTCCCTGAGAATACCGGCCCGGACTGCGTCGTCCAGATCGTGATTGATATAGGCAATGCGGTCGGAGACCCGGACAATCTGTCCCTCCAGGGTCTCGGGGATACTGAGCCCCGTGTGGCCCAGAATACCCATGCGAACCTCATGGGTCAGGTTCAGGCCCTGCCCATCCTTTTCCAGATGGTCCACCACCCGCAGGGACTGCTCGTTGTGGCGGAAGGGAATGCCCATGACCTCGGACAGGGCCACCTCGCCGGCATGACCGAAGGGCGTGTGTCCCAGGTCATGTCCCAGGGCGGCGGCCTCGGCCAGATCCTCGTTGAGCCGCAGGGCGCGGGCGATGGTCCGGGCGATGCGGCTGACCTCCAGGGTATGGGTCATGCGGGTGCGGTAGTGGTCGCCTTCCGGCCGCAGGAACACCTGGGTTTTGTGCATGAGCCGGCGGAATGCTTTGCTGTGCACAATGCGGTCTGTATCCCGCTGGTAGCAGGTACGGACATCGCTCTCCTCCTCATCGAAGGCGCGGCCTTTGGTTTCGGCGGATTTCTGGGCCTCCGGCGCCAGGACGGCATACTCGGTCTGCTCCAAATGCTCCCGTATGGTCATGGATACGACATCTCCTATTATTATACACGAAAAAATGTGACAAAAGGTTGTACAATCTGAGAATTTTTTTCAACCTTCCACAGGGAAGGCCCGGTATTCCTGACCAGTGATCAGCCCCTCCAGGGTTCCGGCCGATAAATCCGTGATTCTGGCCAGGAAATCCTGGGTTCTGCCCTGAGGCGTCAGAACCTCCAGCTCCACATCGGCGCCGAACTGGGTCTCCCGGATGACCCCGCCAAAGGCGGCAACTTCCGGCTTGACACGTTCGTACCAGCTGTAGGGCACCGGCAGATAGAGAACATCCCAAACCCGTTTGCAGGATTTTCCGGCGGCGTCCACGGCCAGCTTGGCACTCCGGGCATAGGCCCGCACCAGGCCGCCGGCGCCCAGGAGAATGCCGCCGAAGTACCGCGTCACCACGCAGCACACGTCAAACAGCTCCTCCCGCTGCAGCACCTGCAGGGTGGGCATACCAGCGGTGCCGCCGGGCTCGCCGTCGTCGGAAAACCGGGTCGGGCCGTCTTTGATGATGTAGGCGTAGACATTATGAGTGGCGTCCCAGTGCTGCTCCCGCATGTTCTTGATGCAGGCAATGGCGGCGTCCTCGGTATCCACATGCCAGATACGTCCGATAAACCGGGACTTTTTTTTCAACAAATTCCGCTTCGGAATCCCGGGTGGGAATCAGATACTCATCCATTGATATACCGACCTCCGGCGCCTATGCGAGATAGTTTTTCAGCTTTCCGAACAGCGCGCCGTCACAGACGGCCTCCACCCGGATGCCTTCGGCGGTGTATTCCAGGTTCAGCACCCGGGCCTGGCTGTGGAGCACATCCACCATGCCGCCCATGGCGTAGGGCAGCAGAAAGACACCCCGGTGCAGACCCTGATCCAGGTTTTTTTCAATCAGCGCCAGAAGCTGATCCATATGCAGTCCGGTCCGGGCAGAGATGGCCAGACGGTTGTTTCCCCGGGGAATGTCGTCATCGGACACCAGGTCGGCCTTGTTGTAGCATTCAATGACCGGGATGCCGGGTTTGGCCAGCTGCGCGATGAGCTTGTCCACCACGGCGATATGATCGCTGCGTTCCGGGTCCGAGGCGTCGATGACGTGAAGCAGCAGGTCGGCGTACTCCAACTCCTCCAGGGTGGCCTTAAAGGCCTCCACCAGGTGGTGAGGCAGCTTGGCGATGAAACCAACGGTGTCAGACAGCAGCACATCCAGGGTGTCCGACACGGCCAGCTGCCGGGTGGTGGTGTCCAGAGTATCGAAAAGCCGGTTGTTGGCAGGAATACCCGCTCCGGTGAGATGGTTCAGCAGGGTGGACTTGCCGGCGTTGGTGTAGCCCACAATGGCCACCACGGGGATGGAGTTTTTGATGCGCCGCTCCCGCTGAACGCCCCGGATTTTGCGGACCTCCCGCAGTTCATCCTCCAGCTTTTGAATCCGTTTCCGGATCAGGCGGCGGTCGGTCTCCAGCTGGGTTTCGCCGGGGCCGCGGGTGCCGATGCTGCCCTCCTGGCGCTCCAGGTGGGTCCACATGCCGGTCAGCCGGGGCAGCAGGTATTTGTACTGGGCCAGCTCCACCTGCAGGCGGCCCTCCCGGGTTTTGGCCCGCTGGGCGAAAATGTCCAGGATCAGACCGCTGCGGTCCATGACGGCTACACCGGTCATTTTTTCCAGCGCCCGCTGCTGGGAAGGGGAGAGGTCGTTGTCAAAAATCACCAGGTTGGCACCGGTACTTTCCAGCAGCTCCCGGACCTCCTCCACCTTGCCTTCGCCGATAAAGCTGTGGGGGTCCGGCGCGGGGCGGTTCTGCAGCACCTTGGCCACGCACTGGCCGCCGGCGGTCTCCAGCAGGGCCTCCAGCTCGTCCAAAGTTTGCTCTGTGGCGTTTTCCTCCCGGGAGAAAATCCCGGCGCTGAGGCCCACGAGCACGGCTTTTTCGATGACAGTTTTCTGCAAATCTTCCATATTTTCTCCAAATTATTCGCCAAAAATGAAAAACGCCCGCACCAATTCGGTGCGGGCGCAGGCGATTACTTCAGGCCGTATTTCTTGTTGAAACGATCAACACGTCCACCAGTGTCAACCAGCTTCTGCTTGCCGGTATAGAAAGGGTGGCACTTGGAGCAGATTTCGACGCGGATGTCCTTCTTGGTGGAACCGGTCTCAATCACTTCGCCGCACGCACAACGAATGGTAGTCTGCGTATAGTTGGGATGGATGCCTTCCTTCATGCTGTTCACCTCTTTCTTCCCATGGTAAAAGGGCATACTGCCCTTACACTTCAGTTGCCTGGGTATGATATCACACTTGGCGCGGATTTGCAAGCATTTTTTTATTTTTTTCGGAAATTCTGGCTTTGTTCCAGTTCCTGAAGCAGCCGGCGCGCATAATCCTGAAACAGCGCTGTATCCATGAACAGATGCCTCCTACTTGTTTTTTCAAATTTTATCACAGGGAGAAAACCCTGTCACAGCCAAGATGCATAGATCGAAAACGGATGCGGCATACTGTTCCGGGAGGTGAGCAGCTATGACCACAAAGGAATTGCTTTATCTGGAGGATGCCCTGGGCCACGAGCAATATTTCCAGTATCAGTGCCAGCAGACGGCAGGACAACTGCAGGATGCGGAACTGCGGACCAGCGTGGAGGAAATGGGGAAAAAACACCAGCAGCTGTTCCGCAGCTTTTATGGCTTGTTGTAAGGAGGAAAAACCATGGATGACCGGAATTTGATGGAAAACCTGCTGCTTCTGGAGAAGGGCGCCTGCGGCCTGTATCTCCACGGCAGCCTGGAGGCCTCCACAGCCACCGTGCATCAGGCCTTCCAGTCGGCGCTGGAGGATTCGCTGAAACTTCAGGACAGTCTCTATACCCAGATGGCCAACAAGGGCTGGTATGCGCCGGAACAGGCGGAGCAGACCAAAGTGGACACAGTCAAGCAAAAATTCAGCCGGCAGTAGTCCGGCAAAAAAATTGCCCCGGCCCATTGGCCGGGGCGAATATACTGTTTTTAGAAATCAAACTCCTATATGAACAGCTCGTACGGTGAGCCTGAACCGATCAATCAAACTTGCATACTATCCAAATCATTCAATCTATCACAACGGATCACGCATCCGGTTCGTAGGATGATGCTGGGCTTGAGGCTAGATCAGTACATGGGACTCATTCCTCTCAAAATAGTGCGGTTCGGCAGCCAACTCGTACATTGGAATCAGTCCTTTCTGCAGGTAAATTCGGATGTTCTTCTTCCATGCTTGGATCTCTTCTTTGACCCCATCATACCTGATTTTTTCTGCCTTGTAAATTCGCAGGATGCATGAAATCTGCACCCAATGTTTTACTACCACTTTTTGAAAAATCTGTGTTATAATAAACCTGTTAGCGTGCTGCAAATTCTGGCGCGCTTTTTTGATATCCGGACAAGGAGGGACTGCCATGAAGCTTCTGTTCAAGCAGCGGTTGTTTTCCTGGTTTGACAGTTACGACATTTATTATGAGAGCGGCGAGAGGGCTTTCACCGTAGAAGGACAGCTCAGCTGGGGTCACTGCCTGCACATCCATGACGCTGCCGGCCGCCATGTGGGTACGGTCAAGGAGCGGGTTCTGACGTTCCTGCCCCAGTTCGAGTTATATGAGGGGGACCGGTACATCGGCTGTATCCGTAAGGAGTTTACATTTTTCAAACCGGTGTTTACAGTGGATTGCCGGGGCTGGCAGGTGGAAGGAGAAATCCTGGAATGGGATTACAAAATCCGCGACAGCGCCGGCGCGCGGGTGGCGGAGGTGTCCAAACAGCTGCTCAACTGGACAGACCCGTATGTCATTGATGTCCGAAACCCCGCCGATGCCCTGCATGCCCTGATGGTGGTGCTGGCCATTGATGCGGAAAAATGCAGCCGGAATTGAGACAGGCGGGATTCGTGTCAAATCGCACAAAAGGAAAGGACAGTCTTTTTAAAAACTTTCTGCCCTTTCCAGTTGCTTTTCCCACTGTTTTCCTGCATAATATAGCTGTTAATTTCAGATAAAGAAAGGCGGAGAACCCCATGGAGACCTTAAAGCAGAGAATCAGAGAGGAAGGAAAGGTCCTGCCCGGCAATATTGTCAAGGTGGACGGCTTTCTGAATCACCGCGTGGATACGAAACTCATGAAAGAAATTGCAAAGGAATTCAAGCGCCGCTTCGACCTGAGCGATATCACCGTCGTGTTGACCGCTGAGGCCAGCGGTATCGCGCTGGCTACTGTCTGTGCTGAGGAATTTGGCGTTCCCATGGTCTTTGCGAAAAAGGCCAAGAGCGACAATATCGAAGGCGGTCTGTACCAGAGCGATATTTTTTCCTATACCTATAAGAAAAAGGTGACCCTGCTGGTCTCCAAGGACTGGCTGAAGTCCACGGACAAGGTTCTGATTGTGGATGATTTTATGGCCAACGGAGAGGCCATGCGCGGCCTGTGTGATATTGTCAAGGCAGCCGGTGCCGAGCTGGTTGGCATTGGTATCGCCGTGGAGAAGGGGTTCCAGCACGGCGGCGACCGGCTCCGGGAAGCAGGAATCAACATCCAGTCCCTGGCCATTATTGAGAGTGCCGACGAGAACGGCTTCGTGTTCCGGGAGGACTAAAGCTGCATGGAGAAAATTATTGTTCTGGATTTCGGCGGACAGTACAATCAGCTGATTGCCCGCCGGGTTCGCGAGTGCAACGTCTACTGTGAGGTCAAGCCCTATACCACGCCCCTGGCCGAATTGAAAGCCATGGAGCCCATGGGCTTTATCTTTACCGGCGGTCCCAACAGCGTCTATGCCGAGGGGTCTCCCCAGGTGGATCCCGCCATTTTTGAACTGGGTCTGCCCATCCTGGGTATCTGCTACGGATGCCAGCTTATGGCCCACACCCTGGGCGGTCAGGTCACTGCAGCCCAGGAGGACACGGCCCGGGAGTACGGCAAAACCAAGACTTATTTTGATACGACCTGCAAGCTTTTCAAGGGCCTGCCTGCCGAGGGCATTACGTGGATGAGCCACGGTGATTATATGGCCAAGGTTCCCGCCGGGTTTGCCCTGACCGCCCACACGGATCATTGCCCCAACGGCGCCATCGCCGACGAAGCCCGGGGGTTCTACGGCGTCCAGTAGCATCCTGAGGTCAACCACACGGAGAACGGTGTGGCCATGATCCGCAACTTCCTCTATGAGGTCTGCGGCTGCCACGGCACCTGGAACATGGGCGACTATATGCGCACCACCATCGCCGCAGTCCGTGAGAAGGTCGGCAACGGGAAGGTCCTGCTGGCCCTGTCCGGCGGCGTGGACAGCTCCGTCGCTGCTGCCCTGCTTGCCGAGGCCGTGGGTGACCAGCTGACCTGCGTTTTTGTGGATCACGGTCTGATGCGGAAAAACGAGGGCGACGAGGTGGAAGCCGCTTTTGCCAAGTGGAACATCCATTTTGTTCGGGTGGATGCGGAGAAGCGCTTCCTGGACAAGCTGGCCGGCGTCACCGAGCCGGAGCACAAACGCAAGATCATCGGCGAGGAATTCATCCGCGTCTTTGAGGACGAGGCCAAGAAGATCGGCAAGGTGGACTTCCTGGTTCAGGGCACCATCTATCCCGACGTCATCGAATCCGGCGCCGGCGACGCTGCCGTCATCAAGAGCCACCATAATGTGGGCGGCCTGCCGGACTATGTGGATTTCAAGGAGATCATCGAGCCCCTGCGGCTGCTGTTCAAGGACGAGGTCCGGCAGCTGGGCCGCGAGCTGGGTCTGCCGGAATACCTGGTCATGCGCCAGCCATTCCCTGGTCCCGGTCTGGCCATCCGTGTCATCGGCGACGTGACCAAGGAGAAGCTGGATATCCTGCGGGACGCCGACGCCATCTTCCGGGAGGAGATCGCCAACGCAGGCCTGGAGTACTCCATCAACCAGTATTTCGCTGTCTTGACCAATATGCGCTCCGTGGGCGTCATGGGCGACGGCCGGACCTATGATTATACCCTGGCCCTCCGCGGCGTGACGACGACCGATTTTATGACTGCCGACTGGGCAAGAATTCCCTATGAGGTTCTGGATAAAGCCAGTGTGCGCATCGTCAATGAGGTCGGCCATATTAACCGAATCGTCTACGATATCACCAGCAAACCCCCCGCGACCATTGAGTGGGAATAATCTCAGAGGTCGAAAAAGCCCAGTAATCACCGGACTTTTCGAGGATTAGAGCCTTTCGTGGCAACGAAATGGCAACAAAACTTCATTATTCATAAGTAAAGAGCTAACTGATTTTGATTAAGTCAGTTAGCTCTTTTTATTTTAGTCGTTGTATTTGTTAAGGGTACGGATGATATGAACAGTAGATAGAACTGCGTTGTAGCATAACTCAGCGGATAAGGTACAATAAGTTGCGCAAATTAAAAAATGGACAAAAAGAGAGACATAG